>NZ_SACN01000003.1:300000-501060 GCF_004005865.1 Sphingomonas crocodyli | reverse complement strand
GGCTTTCGTCCGGAATGCCGTAGGTCGCGGCGGTCGATGAGAAGATGAAATGCTTCACCCCGCCGGCCACCGCGCTGCCGATCAGGCTGCGGCTCTTGGCGGTGTTGTTGTGATAATATTTGAGCGGATCGCTCACCGATTCGGGCACCACCACCGATCCGGCGAAGTGCATGATCGCGCCGACATTCTGTTCGGCGATGATCTTCGCCAGCAGCGCCTCGTCGGCGATATCGCCTTCGTAGAACGTCGCACCCTCGGCCACCGCCCAGCGGAAGCCAGTGACGAGATTGTCGATCACCGCGACCTTCCACCCCGCATCGAGCAGGGCCAGAACCGCGTGGCTCCCGATATAGCCGGCCCCGCCGGTGACGAGGACGGTGCAGGGCTTTTCGGTCGC
The DNA here is from genome assembly GCF_004005865.1 of Sphingomonas crocodyli. NCBI lineage: Bacteria > Pseudomonadati > Pseudomonadota > Alphaproteobacteria > Sphingomonadales > Sphingomonadaceae > Sphingomonas > Sphingomonas crocodyli. Next base: position 500,663 of record NZ_SACN01000003.1, on the reverse strand, counting down.
CATCTGAATCCTTTTACTTCTGAGCCTACACCGATCACCGGCTTATTCTTCGGCAGGAGAATGGAATTTAGCGATTAAGGATTGCACCGATCAACGCAAGCACGGATTTGAACATGCAGTTAGCTAGGCTCAGAACCTTTTAAATTGCTTGCGGGGAGCGTGATTGGTTGAACCAATGGCGGCGTAAGGAGGCGTTGCCGTGAGTGATCTGATCTGACTTTCGGAAGCGCAGATGCGCCGGATCGAGCTCATTTTCCGCTTTCGCATGGTGTTCCGAGGGTCGATGATCGGCGGATCGTCAGCGGCATTATCTTTCTTTATCAGGAACGGTCTGCGGTGGCGCAACGCGCCTGCAGAGTATGGACCGCCCAAGGCGATCTACAATCGCTTCATCCGCTGCAGCAGGCTCGGCGTGTTCAGCAAGATCTTCGCGGCGCTCGCGGCGGCAGGCGGGAAACCGGATCAGTTGATGATCGATGCGACGCACCTGAAGGCGCACCGGACGGCCGCAAGTCCGCTCAAAAAGGGGCTGTTCCCCGACGTATCGGACGCACCAAAGGCGGCCTGAATTCCAAGCTCAATGCGATTGTGACGGCAGGGGGCGACCGCTGGTCATGCTGCTTAGCGAGGGGCAGATGAGCGACTACAGAGGTGCCGCTCTTATGCTCGACGCCTTGCCCAAGGCCAAAACTTCGCTCGGCGACCGGGGTTACGAGGATAAGCGCCCCCCGGTCGGACCAAGTCGATGCACGATCGGCGATCGCGGTGGCGCCGACCTGATAGGCGGCATAGGGGCCTTCATACCGTTAAAGACCGCGTAAGCGGCCCGCTGTTCGTCTTCGAAGAGAGGATCAAGCAGCGACTGGGATTGACCGTCGCACCGTCATTCTTCGCCAAATTTGGCCAGTCGCCTGAGTTGCACGAATCCCGCATTGAGCGAGCCGTGCCCGGCGTTATCCGGTGACCGAACCCAAATCTTCCCCGCGATCGCCATGCGCCCGATTCCGCCTTTATTCGGCCGTCAGCGCGCGCACGGTCGCCATTGGCAGGAACATTCGAAGCGGTGCCGTCGACATCGGCGCGAAACGATAGCTCGCATAGAGGCGTTGGCGGCGCTCGGCCAAACCCGGCACGCCGCATCGAGGATATCGAGCAAGACGACGGCGATGCCCAGCGCCTGCGACGCCCGCTTGGCTTTCACCCAGCAGTCGACTAGCAAAGCCCCACCCCCTTTTCTTGAAAGCGCTGATCGATTCCGATCATGGCGATGAAGGCAACCGGGATCTGGCCGTGGCCCGGCCGGATCGGGGCAAAAGACGAAGGCAGATCGCAATAGTCGATAGAATGCGCGTTTGAGCGCCTGAAATCCGATAATTTCACAGCGGGTGCCGACCAGCACGGTGGTTCGCCGATTATCGGCGTTTGTCAGCTTGCTAGCGGTGCGGGTGAAGACATTATCGACGGCCGCCACCCCGGGGCTGAAGCCGGCGCGATCGTGGCGGTCAGGGTCGAAGACTTCGATCCGGCAGCTCGCCCTGTTGGCGTCGGTCACCGCAGGGAGATTGTCTCATGATAGTGCTCGGCCGCGTTGCGCAGGCGATCGTTCGGCTCCGGTGGATTGTCGAGCGCAGCGAGAAAGGCGTCATAGTCTGCCGCCTGCAGTTCGGTGCGCTTGCGCCGCGATTGTCTCGATCGCGGACTGTAGGCCGCGCTGATCGTGAAGACCGTGCCATCGACAACCGCGAGGCGCGCGGCGCGCTGGATCGACCGTTCGATATGCGGCTTAGTACGAAAGTTCATACGCTCGGTGCCGCGCTCGGGCACCTGACCCGCATAGTCGTCGAATGTCAGCATAAGCGCGTCCTTTCGACAGCAACCGCCTCGATCATGTACGTCAGACTGACGTACCTTCACGGAGGTTCAGCCTTGCAATCTGGTGGGGCCGCACCGTCTTCGTGACGCTGATCGGGTTAAGCAATCCGGCTTTTGCTTCGAAATGCGAGGCGGGTTGCGTCTTCAATCTCATCACGAAGGTGCGCAGAACCTGCATCATTCCGATCACAATCGGCGGCGTGAAGTTCGGTAGCGCCAACGCGCTCTGAGACTCGTGAGCAAATCGTTGCGAAGCATAGTAGACGCATTCGGGCTCGAACCAAGGGTTCGCTGATTAAGGGCTCAGAGGCGGACTTCGAGCCCGTCATAGGCGCACAGCACCTCGAGCGGATTGTCCTCGCGCGTCAGCTCCTCATACCGGATGCTTTCGCGGTGCATCCGCTGCAGATCGTCGTCGCTGTAGGTCGGTTCGTGGTGGAACAGGGCCAGCCGCTTCGCCGCCGCCTCATGGCACAGGTCGATCGCGACGATGTTGCTCGAATGGCCCCAATCTTCCTTCATCGATACGCTGTCGGCCAACGAATACATCGTGTCGCACACCACCAGATCGGCATCGCGGAAGAAGAAGGCGACGTCGGCCTCGCCGTCCATCCGCTCGATCTTATGCTCGCTGTCGGTGCTGAACACCGCGACCTTGCCGGCGCTGTCGGTGAAGCGATAGCCGTAGCTGACGTGCGAATGATGCTGCTGCATCAGCTCGACGGTGAAGTCCTCGACCGCATAGGGCACGCCGGGCTCCAGCGTGCTGAACTCGATCTTCGCGCGCAGCCAGTCGAACGGCACAGGGAAGCTGATCTCCTCCTGTTGCCGGCGCAGCGCCTGTTCGGCATCAGGGTGGCCCGAATGGATGATGATCCGCGACGCGGGGTCAAAGGCCGGCCCGAAAAAGGGGAAGCCCATGATATGATCCCAGTGCAGGTGGGACATGAAGAAGTGGAAGACGCGCGGATGCCCCTCCGCCATGCGCCGGAAGGCGTCGATCCCGAACTCGCGCAGCCCCGATCCCATGTCGCAGACGATGAAGGCGCTTTCCTCACCCGCCGGCTCGATCTCGACGCAGGTGGTGGCGCCGCCATAGGTGCCCGATGTCGCGAAATCGAGCTCGGTGTCGATGAAGGCCTTGGCCGCCGCATCGTCGGCGAAGCTGCGCCCGTTAGCGGCAACCAGCGCGCGCGCCATCTTGTCGCGCACCGTCTTCGCGGTCTGCGCCACCGCCAGCGATCCGCGTGTCCCCCAGAATCGCACGATCATCGCAATTCCTCAAATATTTCGGCCTAGTATGAACTTGCCGCGTTACAAAGGCCCATCCTGAGCGATCGCATACCGACGGTCAGGCGAACCAATGGAAGATTGCGCTTGATATCAAGCTGGGCCAAAAAAGAAAAAGTCTCCAACTGGAACCGACATGGCCGATAGCGATCTCATCGATATCACGGCGAGGATTGTCATCGCACACCTCGAACATAATGCCGTACCATCCAGCGCTATTCCTTCATTCATCGAGGACGTGCACCAGTCTGTGATTTCCATGACGGATTCGCATGCCGGTGCGGTCCGCCCAGAGCCCGCTATATCGATCAAGAAGTCTGCGCAGCCTGACCACATCGTCTGCCTCGAATGCGGCGGCAAGCAGAAGGTGCTGAAGACACATCTCATGATGGCGCACAATATGACCGCAGACGAATATCGCGCACGTTGGAACCTGCCAGCGCACTATAAAATGACAGCTGCCGACTACGGAAAGATGCGTCAAGCGATAGCCAAAAAGCATGGTCTGGGAAAACGCAAATGAGGCAATCCAGAGCCTATCAGACTCGATGCATTTGAACCAAGCTAAATCGCTTAAATTATACCTGGACCACTCATCGACCGTTTTGTGTGTGTGATCCGTTCAGCGTCACCAGACGACGTCGGGGAAGGCCGCCCGGCATATGGTCAATGATGAATGCCAACAGCGCCTCACGAACATCGCATCGCAATCGAAAGCAGGCTTGCGTCAGTCGCGGTCATCAGCGCCCACACTTCGATGCTGTCCTCCTTCGCGTCAGTGACCTGCACATTCCAGAGGCGACGATCTCAACGAGGATTGGCTGAAATGATCTCACCGGCCTTCTGGCCAATACGGGCCACGTCGGCCGACCAGTCAAGGCGACTGTGAACAGATCCCATCAGATGCGACGTCGACCGCGTCCAGTTCTGGAAACTCTCTTCCAGAAGGCGCGCGACCGATACGATGAGGCGCCGATCGTCCCAGATTCCCAAGACAATGTAGGTTAGTATGGTTTCTTCGATCCGCCCCCGCTTATCATCCATGATGATGACATCATCAATCCGGATGGGCTCGGTAAATGCCAGCTGTATCACTGCAATCAGGCTCTTAAGCGCCGCGGCGCCGTCCGCCAGGCCAGCAAGCCCGGCCGAACCCATCAAAGTCACGCCGACGTCTCGACTCGGAATCGACGACAGCATCATCGCTAAGGTCGGAAACATGACGGCGAAGATCAGAATGCGGTTCAGGATAGCCACCCGCGTCCGCCTCCGACGCGCCCGCAAATTGTCAGCGACGGAAATGCCGTAGCGGGCCTCGGTAATATCGAACTGGGCTGGATGATTGCGATCGCGATTCAACCGATCAGTCCGGGGGCGAGAAATCCCGCAAGTTGCTGCCAGAGCTTTTCCACCCACAGGTCCAGATCAAGGCCGCGGACTGCAAGCGCTAGAGCGATGCCGGCAACTGTCCAGCGAGATGGCTATGGATCGGCGCGGCTGCGCGGTTCATCCTACGCGGCCTGCGACAAATGGCCTAGTCCCTGCCCGGCTGCGGATATATCCGAAAATCAAAACCGCCGCGATCGATCGTCCTCACATATCCTTGAAAGTTGACGAAAGGACCGCGATCACAAAGCGCACGAACGCCTTATTTAGAGGCCGATCGCGCTGCTGTAGATCTGAAGGCGCATCGCAATTCAGGGATTGAAGCCGCCGGTGCAGGCCTTGAACAATGTCTGCATCAGTTCGATCTGCCCGCGCCACGGCGAAATCTTGGTCGGCACCTTCTCGTTTGCCGGATAGCGGCGCGCGGTCGGCAGCTCGATGCAGCGATAGCCGAGTTTGGGCGCGCGATAATTGAGGTAGGCGAGCAGTTCGTAGGTGCCGAACACATCGCGGAAGATCGAAACGCGCGGATCGAGCAGCATCTTCGCGCTATAGGCGCGGAAACCCTGGGTCGTGTCGGTCCAGTGGAAGCCCGACGCGATGCTGAGCGCGGGCGCGTGGATCAGCTTGATCGCGAGGCGGCGGCTCTTGGGCGTATTCTCCTCGACCCCACCGGGGATGAAGCGCGATGCCTGCGCGAAGTCGTATCCGTCGTCGAGCGCCTTCACGAAGGCGGGGATCGCGTCGGGATCGTCCTTGTCATTGCCGTCGATCGTGACGATGCCCTCATAACCTTCGTCGAGCGCGAAGGCGTAGGCGCAGCGCAACTGTGCGGAAAGCTTGCCCGGCGCGGTCTTGGTGACGAGCGCGCGGACTTCGCCCGCATCGAGCTTGTCGGGATCGAGCGATCCGTCCTTCGATCCGCCGTCGACGATGATGATGTCGGTGATCTTCGAAATGCCCAGCGCGCGCATCTTGGCGAGCTGGCGCGTGATTTGTTCGCCTTCGTTGATGACGGGGATGACGCAGCAGTAGCGCGTCGTCTTGCCCAGCCAGCGGTCGACACGGAAGGAGGGGACGTCGCCGTTCATGCAGGAACACCTTTGGAAAGCCCGATGCAGGCGATGCCGATGAAGAGGAAGCAATAGCCCGCGATGCGCAGCGGGCTCATCTGTTCGTTGAACAGCAGGGTCGCCGACACGCCGACGACCAGGATCGCGCCCGCCGTCGTCACCGGATGCGCGATCGTCAGCGGCATCCGCGACACCGCCGCAGCATAGAGCACGAAGGCCGCCATATAGAGGCCGATCGCGCTGCCGTAGATCAGATTGCCGATCGCGAAGGGTTGCTGGAGGCTGATCGGCTTGCCGACCGCCGCCTTGACCAGCAGGCTGGCCGACGCATTGCTGGCGATGCCGGCGATCAGCAGCAGCCACTGGATCATGCGGCGTCTCCATAAGCGGCGATGGTGCGCCCGATCGAGCGGTCGACGCGGTCGCGCTGCGGCCCGGCGATGGCGGCCATCTCGATCGTGACGATCTTGTCGGGGCGGTGCGCGCGCAAAGCTGAGGCGGCGCGATCATGTTCGGAGCCGCCTTCGCCGATCGCGACGAGCTGCGGCTCGCTGGCGTGGACATGGCCGATAATGTCGGCATTGGCGGCGATCAGATCCTCGGGCGCCTCGCCATTGAGTGCGAGCGCGCCGACGTCGAGCTGCATGCGTACCGCCGGATGATCGATGAGGCGCACCATCGCCGCAGTCTCCGATGTCGTCGTCATGAAGTTGCAGGCGTAGGCGACGGGATTAGGCTCGAGGCATAGCACGACGCCGCTGTCGGCATAGCTGTCGCCCAACGCCCGGAAGAAGGTGGTCGCCTGCGCCTCGACCTCGGCGTCGGAAAGGTCGCCACGGTCGCGATTCTTCGGGCTGCCGAAGGTCAGGAAGCTGATCCCCAGCCGCCCGGCCAGATCGCCGATCCGCTTGAGGCGATCGAGCATCCGCCCGTCGTCGCCGAACAGGTTGAAGCCCTGCGTCCCGAACAGCAGCGACTGCATGCCGTAGAGCGTGACGCCGCGATCGGCCCACGCGCCCCGCACCTCGGCCACCGCCGTGTCGCTCGCCTGCGTCGGATCGGGGAAATATTTGCCCGGCGCGACGTCGATATGCGCAACTCCGTGGGCGCGCAGCACTTCGGCGACGGCCTCGTCCTCCGGCGGATCCCAGGCGATGTTGGAGATCGAGATGCGCATCAGGCGATCGCCGCCGACGTCGGTTCGGACTGCGCATAGGCACGGACCGCCAGCAGCGATTCACGCTTGCTGTAAAGATAGGGGCCGGTGCCGCCGAATGCCGCCGCATGATCGCTGCGCATGTCGTAATTGGCCGGCGTCTTGCCCTCGACCTGATTGTCGAAATCGCGCCCGCACGCCTTGGCCACTTCGGCAAGCGACACCGGTTCGACCGCGAAATTGACGAGCTTGAGCCCGGCGGCCTGCGCGGTTGCAAGATCGGCGCTGAGATTGACCATCGGATAGAATTGCAGGACCGCGCGCGCATCGATCAGGTGCAGCGCATTGTCGTTGCGGAAATCGAAGATCGCATTCTTGCGCAGTCCCGGCCCGACAAGCCCCGGCAGCCGTACGATCAGCGCATCCGGGAAATGCGCGCGCACGCGGTTTTCGAGGTGGAGGCGGTTACGGCCATAGGCGCTGCTGGGCGCCGGCTCGTCGGCCTCGCTCATGCTGGCACTGACGCCGTACACGTCAACCGTGCTGATCAGAATGAAGCGATCGGCCTCGATGCTGGTCACCGCATCGGCGATCCGATCGATATTGGCGAGATCGGCCTCCGGATCGCGCTCGGCGATCCAGCGCTGCGCGGGAGCGGCGGTGCAGATGGCCAGCTCATAGGAGCCGCCCGCCAGATCGGCGATGTTTGTCGACCGGAACAAGGCGTCGAACGGCTGCTGGCCCAGCAATGTGGTGCCGACATAGCCCGAATGACCGATCAGTGCCTTCATGGATGTACATTCTCTGCTGCTTGAAGCGGCTCGTCGTCGAGCCGTTCGAGGATGTCGTAGATATTGTCGACCTTCCCGCCCAGGATCGAGAATATCCGGCCGTGGTTGGGATCGCGTGACAGCAGGATCGGTCGGCCGTCATTGCCCTCGGTGTAGATCGGCACCGTCTTCACCTCGAACAGCGAATCCTTCGCCTGCCTGCCGGCGAGCGCGGGCATATAGCGCGCAGCGTCGCGCACCATACGGTCGCTGCGGCTTTCGCGCCGATAGCGATCGAGCACGTCGTAGGGCAGTTCGGTCCCGTCCTCGCGCCACGACATGTGCGGCGTGTAGCGGACGTGCGATAGCGTGTGCAGCCCTCGATCGGGAAAGGGCATGATCGAAAAGAAGGGGCCGTCCATCACCGTCACGGCGATGCCCTTCAGCGCCGCCGGCGGCTCGATCAGCGCCATTTCGGTGATCTCGTGCTTCAGCCCAAAGGCGTTGCCGGTGCCGAGGCCCGCGCCGTGCTGCAACCCGCTATAGGTGCAGTTGAACAGGAAGGCACCGCTCGCCTCGAACGGCTCGCGATCTGGCCCGCGATAGCCGCGCACGCGCACGCCATCCGGGCCGTTCGTCACCTCGGAAACGTGCGCCGATAGCCGGACGTCGACGGCGGCTTGCGTCAACCCTTCCTCGAGCTGACGCGCGACGACGGCGGTGTTGAACCCATATTCCTGCGTCACATAGACGCTGGCGATCAGCCTGGGATTGAACAGGGCCGCATGGGCCGGCTCGGCGGGTTCGAGGAAGGCGCCGATTTCGTGGCAGAAGCGCTCGAACTGGCGCGATGTGACCTTCGAATTGAGCCGCGCGATCGCGTAGAGCTTCACGAAATCCTTGACGATCGCCGCGCCAAAATCGGTGACGAAGCGCGGCAGATTGATCCGGCTGCGATAGGCGGTCGTGAAGCTGCGCGGATAATGATAGCCGTTATGGACGCGCGCCTGATTGACGTAGGAACTGCGCTGGAGAAGCCTGTCTTCGCGCTCGAACAGGATGACACTAGAAAAGCCGCGCTGCGTCTTCAGATAGGTCGCGATCGAGGCGCCATATATGCCGCCCCCAATGATGAGCGCGGTGCCACCGTCGGTCACTGGTCGTCGGCTCGAGGGGCTTCGACGTTGAGCTTCTGGTGCCGGGTCAGCGTGCTGCTCACGGCCTCGCCGACAATGAAATAGGGCGGCTCGCCCATGCTCCATTGCACCATGCGGACCATATATTCTGTCAGCACGAACAACACGACCGAGATCAGGAAGAACATGCCCGATTGCTGAAGCGACAAGGTGGTCCATCCCTTCGCAACCGAGTCCAGCGAGAAGGCGATGATCACGACGTAGATCGAATAGAGAATGTTCGCGACCGAACCGAGGAGCGCCAACAGCGACACGAAGCGCAACGGCGCGAGCGTGCTGGAAAAGAGCAGATTGATAGCCCGGCGCGCGCGGGTCGCCAGATTATGGTCGATCTTCAATTTGCGACGCGGCGCTCGATAGGTGAGCGTGACCGTCGCGAACCCGGCCCTCGCGGGCAGGACACGATACCAGATTGCTGGTCGTGGCAGCTGGAGCAGGAAGCTGATGACCTTCTTGCTCATCAAACGGTGCTGCGCCGCGCGCTCGGTGAGGCTGACACCGTAGATCGAGCGATAGAGGCCGCGGAAGGCGTGCTCGGCCAAGGCCTCGATACCCTTGACCCGTTCGGGCTCCTGATTTTCGATTAATATAAGGTCGGTCCCGGCCAGGCAGAGCTCGATAGCCTTGGGCAGGCAGGTCAGTTCCTCATTATAGGGATCGAAGGCCAGCACATAATCGCCGATGCTGTTTTCAATCCCCGCCCAATAGGCGGTCTCGGCATCGACCCGGCGCAGCAGATGATAGACCTGCAGATTGGGAATGCCTTCCACCCGAGCCAGCGCGTCATAGGCGGCGCGCGCCTGCGGGTCTGAACCATTGTCGATCAGGACGATTTCAAAATCCTCGACCAGATCACCGAGTGTTTCCACTATCTGGGTCAGAAATTCACGCTGGGTTTCTGGCTGATTGCGGTCGACGATCACCATCGACAGAAAAATGGGGAAACGGGTCGGCGTAACCAGCTGCATATTTTCTGTAGATGCGTTTGCTGGCCCGTCGATCACGTATCGATCCTTTCTCTCACGCGAAACTGCGCATCGCTGCTCTTCTCGCTTTCCAACCATTGCGAGCTAAACCGCGAATTCTCAAACTGACTAGAGGGAAGTTGGTGGGGGCCAAGCCTTCTCTTGGCTTACTAACCCTCATTCGCATCGCGCGCGCGCTCACTCTTCGTGGCAGGAAGGCCGTGTATGCCTTTTGATTCATTGGTAAGCTCGATGCGTAGCGACAAGATCAGTTGCCGCGCCGAAGTCCGAACAGCAGCCCAGTATGCGCCTGCGTGACGGCCCGGCTAGCCCCGATACGGGCATGGTTCGGGCCCCATGATCCACTCGCCGTCGAGGCCCACCACCTGAGATGGAAGCTGATCGTGCTATCTGGGCGTCTGACAGAGACTGACGTCCGCCTGCGGAACCCATCGATACGGGTCACGTTACCGCGACCATGTCCAACCTTGCCAAATTGCCCGGAATCCCGCCCGAAATGTTGGATTGGGTGACGGCAGGCGTCGCGCTTATCCTTGCTCTCGCCGTCGCGGCTGTCACGCATCGCATCGCCTTTTCCTTGCTGCAGCGCGTTGCGCGACATGCGCCTGGCCAAGCTGACGAAATTGTCGTCGCGAGAGTGCGAACGCCATCGCGGTGGATCTTTGTTGGTATTGCAATGGCGTTTGCGATCCGCGGCCTCGACCTCGCGCCTTGGGCCGAAAAGCTATGGCAGCAGATCGCCGGTTTCCTGGTTCCCGGGTTGATCGGATGGTTTGCGATCGCGATCATTCAAGCCTATGCGGACATCGCTGAGGTTCGCTACGACATCAGCGTCGCTGACAATTTGCAGGCACGACGCCGGCGGACTCGCATTGGCATTCTCACTCGTATCCTGATCTTTGCCGTGCTGTTCCTTACAGTGGCGATGATGTTGCTCTCCATCCCCAGCATCCGCAACGTCGGCTTCACGTTGATGGCATCTGCCGGCCTGGCTGGTTTGGCGGTAGGCGCCGCAGCTCAGCCCGCGCTGAAGAACTTTATCGCGGGAGCACAACTCGCTTTCACAGAGCCAATCCGGCTCGATGACGTCATCATCATGGACAACGAATGGGGACGCATCGAAGAAATCAAGCTGACCTACGTTGTCGTCCGGATCTGGGATGATCGCCGGCTTGTCGTGCCGGTCGCGCGTTTCCTCGAGGAAAGCTTCCAGAACTGGACCCGATCGACCTCGCAGTTGATGGGCTCGGTCTTCATCCGTCTCGATTGGTCGGCCGATGTGCCGCGCATTCGTCAGAAAGCCGGCGAGCTGATAGCGGCCAATCCTCGCTGGGACCGGCGCTTCTGGAATGTCCAGGTGACGGACGCGACTGCAGAGGCGATGGAGCTTCGTGTCCTTATGACCGCGGCCGATGCCAGTCTGGCCTTCGACCTGCGCTGCGACATTCGCGAAGGCCTGATATCATTCATCGCCACCGATATGCCTGAAGCGCTCCCCCGCCACCGTCAGCACCTCGGCAAGCTTGACGACATCAGGATGCCATTTGTGGTTGGCGACGAGAGCTGAGCTGGAAGAGGTACGGTCCTGCCCCGATGCTCGCGATGCAGCGGAACCGAAACGTCTTTCTTGCGTCCTTCCCTCATTGGCTCGACCGACGGTCGAGGGGGTATTCCGCCGAATTTGCGATGAGGGAGTAATATGTTGACCCGGCCAGATACGGTGGTGCTGCCATTGCCGCCCGCCGTCTCTCCCGATCGCCACGCTTTGTTTCTCGACTTCGACGGCACTCTCGTTTCGTTGGTGGACGACCCCGCGTCTGTGCACGCTGATCCCGAACTGTGCGATCTGCTGGCCGCTCTGCATGCCCGCTTTGCCGGAAGGCTGGCGGTGGTCAGCGGTCGATCGATCGAGCAACTCGACGCGATGATCGGGCCCCTCGCGCGGGTCATCACGCTGGCGGGAAGCCACGGCGCGGAGATCCGACAGGATGGCCATCTACAGGAGCCGCTGAGGCCGGCGGGGCTCGATGCGGCCATCGCCGAAGCACATGCTCTGGCGGCGCTGCACCCCGGGCTAATCGTCGAGATCAAGACACAGGGCGTGGGTCTGCACTATCGGATGCAGCCCGAACTGGAGGGTCCGGTGCGCGCCCGCGCGCGGGAAATTGGCGCGACGCACAATCTCTATGTCCAGCCCGGCAAGATGATGGTCGAACTGCGCGGCCCCGGTTGCGACAAGGGCGATGCGGTGCGGACCCTGACCGGACGGACGCCGATGGAAGGTAGCCTGCCGGTCGTCCTCGGTGACGATCTTACCGACGAAGCGGCGCTCGCCTGCGCGCAGGCGATGGGCGGCTTCGGTGTGCTCGTCGGCGCGCCGCGCGCGACGGCCGCTGACTATGGGCTGGCGGATGTCGCCGACGTTCGGGCGTGGCTTTGGGACATGGCGAAAGGATAAAAGATGGCCGCCAATCTCGATCTCTGGCCTATCGGCAATTGCCAGGTCTCCGCGCTCGTCGATCGGGCCGGCCGCTTCGTGTGGGCCTGCGTGCCCCGCGTCGACGGCGATCCGGCCTTCTGCTCATTGCTCGACAATGCGCCGCGTGCGGGGGAGGGGGCACGTGGCTTCTGGGAAATCGACCTGGAAGACTGCGTCGAAACCACCCAATGCTACCTGCGCAACACGCCGATCCTGGTCACCAAGCATGTCGACGGCGCCGGCAATGCGATCGAAGTGCTCGATTTCTGCCCACGCCATTTCCGTTCCGGGCGCATGTACCGGCCGGTGGCGTTCGTGCGGATCGTGCGCCCGGTGGCGGGTAGTCCGCGCATCCGCATCCGCCTGCGTCCCGCGCATCGGTGGGGTTCGGCCGATCCGGTGCGGACGCGCGGATCGAACCATATTCGCTATGAACTCGATGAGATGACGTTGCGCCTGTCGACGACGGCGCCTGTCGGCTGGATCGAGGACGAACGGCTGTTCCGCGTCGAACGGACGCTGCATTTCTTCCTGGGCCCGGACGAGAGCTTTTCCACCGACATCGCCGACACGCTCGACGTGATGCTCGAACATACTGCGCATGAATGGCGCAAATGGGTACGCGCGCTCGCGACCCCGGTGGAATGGCAGGAGGCGGTGATCCGCGCCGCCATCACATTGAAGCTTTGCCAGCATGAGGAAACCGGCGCGATCGTCGCCGCGCTCACCACCTCGATCCCCGAACATGCCACCGGCGAGAACGAACTCGGGCGTAACTGGGACTATCGTTACTGCTGGATCCGCGACGCTTATTATACGGTGCAGGCGCTCAACCGGCTCGGCGCGCTCGACGTGCTGGAATCCTATCTCGAATATCTGCGCAACATCGTCGACAATGCGAAGGGCGGGCATATCCAGCCTCTCTACGGCGTCGGCGGCGAGGCGCGGCTGGAGGAGCGGATCGAGAAGGGGCTCAACGGCTATCGCGGCATGGGGCCGGTGCGCGTCGGCAACCAGGCCTACGAGCAGATCCAGCATGACGCCTACGGCCAGATCGTCCTGTCCAACGCGCAGGCCTTTTTCGACAAGCGGCTCTATCGCATGGCGGGCGAGGATGATTTCCGCGCGCTCGAAAAGGTCGGCGAACATGCCTGGGCTGTCCACGACAAGCCCGATGCCGGACTGTGGGAGCTTCGTACCAAAAGCCATATCCACACCTATTCGGTCGCGATGTGTTGGGCCGCGTGCGACCGGCTCTCCAATGCCGCCGAGGAACTGGGGCTCGCCGACCGCGCCGCCTTCTGGCGCGAGCGGGCCGAGGCGATCCGCGCGAAGATCGAGCAGAGCGCCTGGCGCGAAGATACGGGGCGCATCTCGGCGACCTTCGGCGGCGACGATCTCGACGCCAGCCTGATCCAGCTGCTCGATCTGCGTTTCGTCGAGCCGGGCGATGAGAAATTTCAAGGAACGTTGCGCGCGGTGGAGGAAGGATTACGGCGCGGATCGCACATGCTGCGCTATGCGACCGAAGATGATTTCGGTCTGCCGCATACCGCTTTCAATGTGTGCACCTTCTGGCTGATCGAGGCTTTGTGGTTGACGGGGCGTAACGATGATGCGCGCGCCCTGTTCGAGGAGATGTTGTCGAGGCGTACCCGTGCGGGGCTGCTTTCGGAGGATATCGACCCGAATACGGGCGAGCTCTGGGGCAATTATCCGCAGACCTATTCGCTGGTCGGCACCATCAATTGCGCGGTGCTGCTCAGCAAGCCCTGGAGCAGTGTCCGATGAGCCGCCTGATAATCATTTCCAACCGCGTTCAGCCCCCGACGGGCGAAGGCGGCGGGAACCAGGGGGGGCTGGCCGTCGCGCTTTCGGCGGCGCTGCGCGAATCTTCGGGCATCTGGTTCGGTTGGTCGGGCGAGACGGTCGACGAGTTTACCGGCAAGATCGATTTCCAGCGCAATTTCGGCGTCACCACCGCGACGATCGACCTCGAGCCGCAGGACCTCGACGAATATTATAACGGCTATGCGAACCGCACCTTGTGGCCCTTATTCCACTACCGGATCGACCTGGCCGAATTCGAGAGCGGGTTTGCCGAAGGCTATGAGCGCGTCAATCAGCGCTTCGCCGATACGCTGGAGCCGCTGATCGAGGGCGACGACCTCGTCTGGGTCCATGACTATCACCTGTTCCCGCTGGGCGCGCGGTTGCGCGAAAAGGGGATCCGGAACCGCATCGGCTTCTTCCTCCACATTCCCTGGCCGCCTTATCGGCTGCTGCTCTCGCTCCCCAATCATCGTGAACTGGTTGAGACCCTGCTCGCTTATGACGTGGTCGGTTTCCAGACCCGCGATGCGCTCGAATGTTTCCACGATTATGTGCGTAACGAACTGGGCGGCACCATCGACGGCAATCGCGTCACCGTCGGCGATCACAGCGTCACGGCGATCGCGTGCCCGATCGGGATCGATGCGGACAATTTCGTCGAGGCCTCGCAGTCGGCCGCGGCGCGCTACGCCCACTATCGCATGCGTCAGAGCACCAACGGCCGCGACATGATCATCGGTGTCGACCGGCTCGATTACTCGAAGGGGCTCGAGGAGCGGTTCCTGGGTTATGAGCGCTATCTGTCCTCCAATGCGGGGCAGCATGGCGAGGTGTTCCTGCTCCAGATCGCGCCGCCGTCGCGCGGCGATGTCCAGAGCTATCAGGAGATACGCAGCTCGCTCGATGCGCTGTCGGGCCGGATCAACGGGGCCTTCGCCGATGTCGAATGGGTGCCGATCCGTTATGTGAACCGCGGCTATCCGCGCGACAAGCTGGCGGGCATCTATCGTGCGGCGAAGGTCGGGCTGGTGACGCCGCTGCGCGACGGGATGAACCTGGTCGCAAAAGAATATGTGGCGGCGCAGGATCCCGAGGATCCTGGCGTCCTCATCCTCTCGCGGTTCGCGGGCGCGGCCGAGCAACTGACCGACGCGCTGCTGATCAATCCGCATAGCCCGGAGGACATCTGCGATGCCATCGCGCAGGCGCTGGCGATGCCGCTTGAGGAAAGGCAGGCCCGCTGGCGTGCGTGCATGGACAATGTGATGTCGCAAGATGTCGTCTGGTGGCGCAAAAGGTTCACTGATGCGCTGGAAGGGGCGGCGGCAGCGGCCGCGGCCTGAAGATCGTCGTTCACAGCATTCTAAGCGCGCTGCGCTGCGGCCATCCATTGGTGGACGTCGGTCATGACGTCATAGGTCAGTACGGGGCTTTCGGTCAGCCCCGCGGCCGCAAGCGAGGTGAAATGGGCGAGCAGGGGGAGGCCTGGATCGGCGCCGAAGTCGTACGCGCGGCCGCTTAATCGCGCCATCGCATCGTAAATCCTGCGGACCAGCGGATTTTGTTCGCCGAGGGCTGGACTCGCAGTGCTTTCCGCGAGCCTGCGCGCCGACAACAAAGGGGCGGGGATCGTGAGATACCCGTCTGCATTTCCGACAGTGAGCCGATTGGACAGTCGGCGAACAAAGGATGCCTCTAGAACCGAGCGTGACCCATTGTCGTGTCGGATTTCGATCCTGGCTTCGATCGCGACACCGTTGTCGCGAACCAGATCGACATCGCCTACGACCCCGGGGCCGCAGGCCAGGCGGGCAAGCGTTAAAGGGTAAATGGCCCGGTCGAGGACAATTCCAGCATCGGGTGCCATGACCATCTGGCGATCGGCAGCGCGGACCGGATAACCGAAAGATGCTTCCAAGGTCAGCGATCCGCGAGATCGCGTCGATCTCAACATAGCGGCCGCTGCGGGCAGAAACGGCGTTGAGATGGCTTCCACCAGCAGGGTTCGGGATTCTCGCGCGCGCTGGATCATGGCGAGGCTGGTGTCGAGGTCTGGCGTGACGGGCTTTTCGCAGAGGATCGGCTTTTGCGAGGCGAAGGAATCGCTCAGGGCATTGGCATGGTCGCGATTGGCATTGGCGATGTAGATGGCCTCCACGTCCGGATCGCGCAGCAGATCGGACAGCGAGCCGCTCTTGCAGCTGAAATGCTTCGCAAACGCATCGGCGCGCTCGGGTGAGGTGGACGCCACACGAGCAAGGCGCGCGGGGACAGAGCGGGAAATGGTGCCCGCCATTCGGTGCGCCATCTTCCCCGTGCCGATTATCCCGATTCCCAGGCGCGCAGGCCTCATCTTGGCGTCCTCTTATTGCGCCGGCAGCGCGGTTGAGGTTGGCTTGGCACTTGGCGAAACAGGTGACATATCATCTCTTATTGACGTTTAAAGAGTGATATGTCACTTAAAAATGATGCCCCGCGCGTCACGAGCCGCCAGCGGTCTGCCGCCCCAGAGTCTCCGCGCCATTACCCAGCTTGGCGCGGATATCGCGCTTGCGCGCCGTCGCCGCAAGATCCCGCAAAGCCTGATGGCTGAGCGTATGCTTGTCTCCGTCCAGACGCTCCGGCGGCTCGAGGCCGGCGATCCGACTGTAGGTCTGGCTGTACTGGCCAGCGCCCTGCTCGTATTCGGGATGACCAACCGCCTTGCCGACCTCGTCGCTTCGGACAGCGACCGTGCGGGCATGAGCGAGGATCTCGCCCGTCTGCCTAAGCGGACCCGGGTACCCGCCGGCGAAGACCTCGACTTCTGATGACGAGTGTGCGCAGCTACGTCTTCGTCCATCTGGCGGAACGACCGGTGCCGGCGGGCCTGCTCGTCATGACGGACGAGCCGCGTAACCGCTTCGCCACCTTCGCCTATGGACGGCGCTATCTTGAACGGTCCGACCGCGTGCCCGTCGACCCATTCAGCCTCCCGCTACCCGATGTCGGCGTCGAGCGGACCTTTCGGACCGAGGAGGGCTTCGCGGTGTTCGGCGGGATTCGGGACGCGGCCCCGGATGGCTGGGGCCAATATCTGATGTACAAGGCGATGGGCGACCGGCTGCCGACCGACATGGACCTGATCCTGGCTTCTGGCGATAATCGGGTCGGTGCGCTTGCCTTCGGTCCCACCCCTCAAAAGCCCGAACGGATCACCCCTTGGGCCGATGGCGACGCGCCCGGCGAGCATTTCACCTTGGCCGAACTCGCAGAGGCGGCTGAGCGTGCGCAGCAGGTTGACGAACTCGACGACAATCTACGTGCTCTCCTCAATGCCGGTTCTTCACTTGGTGGTGCGCGCCCGAAGGCTGCGACCGAAAAGGGCGATCAGCCCTGGATCGCGAAGTTCCCGGCGAAAAACGACACCTTCCCCGAGTGCCGGGTCGAACTCGCGACGATGCGGCTCGCCGCCGAATGCGGACTCGATGTCCCCGCGCTCGACTTCGAAAGGGTGCTCGGTCGCGACATCTACATGATCGAGCGGTTTGACCGCACGCCCGGTGCCGGTGGCATCATCCGGCGGCCGTTTGCCTCAGGCCTGACCATGCTCGGCGCGCACGAAAGCGAGGTGAGTCGCTATGGCTATGCCGATCTTGCCGCCGCGATCCGCCAGCATGGCGTCAAGGTGCGCACCGACCTCCACGAATTGTTTGCTCGCATGGTCTTCAACATCCTCGTCACGAATGATGACGATCACCTGCGTAATCACGGCTTCCTGATGGAAGGCAGGGGCTGGCGGCTTTCCCCACTCTATGACGTCGTTCCCAAGCCTCAGGTGGGGCTAGAACGCCGACTGGTGCTCGGTGTCGGACCGCAGGGGCGCGCAGCCACCATCGACAATGCGCTGGCAGGTGCCGCCGCTTTCGATCTCTCGGCCGAGGATGCGAACGCGATTGTCGAGCGCATGCGTGCGATCGTTGCCAAACGATGGGCACCGCTCTTTGCCGAGGCTGGACTAAGCAAGGCGGACCAAGCGCGCTTTGCGACCTGCTTCCGGCTCGCGATCGATCAGGACGCATCGTGAAGATGCGATCCGATATGCCGCAGGCCTGTTAGGCTGCCGGATAATCTGGCCGTAGCAATCACGATCGACAGCTAGCTTGTCTGTTGCCCCGCACCATCGGGACGTCCGAACGGATCACAGCGCCGCTCGAGGAAGCAGGTCTCAACGCGGCCCAAGAGAGTAGCTGCGACGGATTGGGCTCGGCACCGATCGGCTCGGCCGGGGTCGACGGTGTACGGGGTCTGGCAAGTCGACGCTGGCTGCGCACGAAGCTTGAACGCGCCACCCGTGGGCGCGCCATCAAGGTTCGGACTGCTCGTCCTCATTGTCATGGCCGTGAGGCTGCGCGTGACCGCCCGCCCGCACAAAGCGACGATCAATATCGGCGATCAGTGCATCGGCCTTTTCACCGCCGCCGAGCCGGATCAGTTCGTCGATCTTGGCTTCGAGCCGGTCATCGTTCTCCTTCGACGAGGGCGAACCCACGTAAAGGAAGTACGCCAGCCCCACGACCTGCCACAGCAGCTGGAGGAACTCCGACTGCCAGTTCTCAAACGTGTCGCGCCCCATCTCGACGAGATAGTCGGCAAAGATCGCCGGTTGGCCATGGTCGGCCGCCTCGTTGACGAAGGCATACCACCCGAAAATCCAATGCCCCGCGATGGAAATGAGAAAGAAGCCGATCGTGATCCAGGCATAAGCATATTTCTTCGCGTTGCTCACCAGTCGTCTCCTTTCCGAAGATCATCGAGCGAAGATAAAGACGCGATCCAATCAGCCAAGTTCCGATTGCAGATCAATGGTTTAACATAGATTAGAAAGTCGACGATCTTCGCGTCCGAGTGCGGTTTGCGGGGGAACCCCCCGGGCGTGCAATGCTTTTTCGGTGCTCCAGGACCGGAGCTAGGAAATGTCTGAACGATCCCGGCTGTGCGAAACGAAAGCGTGGAGGGGCACGTGACGCTCGCCCCGACGCCGTCGATCAGCGAGGCCGAGCGCGAGGCGGGCCTTCGCCGGCTTATATACGAAGCCGGCTTTTCGAGCGCGACCGCCGCGCTGACCAGCGGGGTTATCCTCACCGCTTTCGCAATCTATCTTGGCGCTTCGAACCTCATGGTCGGCATTCTTGCGAGCGCGCCCTTCCTGTCGCAACTTCTCCAGGCGCCGGCAGTGCTGCTGGTCGAACGACTACGTCGGCGCAAAACAATCGCGGTGATCACCAGCATCATCGGCCGATCCATGCTCGCTGTGATGGCCATTGCGGTCTTTCTGCCGCCGGCGCTGGCGATCACCTCGGTCACGCTCGGCCAGTTCATTTTGTGTGCGCTCGGCGCGATCGGCGGCTGCGCGTGGAATGCCTGGCTTCGCGATCTGGCTCCGCAGGATCGGCTTGGTGCCGTCATGGCGAAGCGAGCCGTCTATACGACTTCGGTCAGCCTGGCCGCCGGTCTTGCCGCCGCACTCTTGCTCGATCAGACCCAAGCGGGATCAGCATTGCGCGCCTGGGCCTTTGCGAGCCTCTATCTGGTCGGTTGCGCGACCGGGTTGGTCTCTGCCCTGGTCGTCGCCCGATTGCCCGAACCGCAGATGCCGCCGGCTTCGGGCGAACCGCTCGGCCTGTTTAGCCTGCTGCGTGCGCCGCTCGCCGACGCCAATTTCCGCCGGCTCGTTCACTTCCTCGCCGCCTGGCAATTCGCGATCAACCTCGCGACGCCCTTTTTCACGGTGTTCATCGTCCGCCAGCTCGGCTTCGACATGACGTTTGTGATGGTGCTGAGCGTTGCCAGCCAGATCGCCAATCTGGTTGCGATCCGTAGCTGGGGCGCGCTCAGCGATCGCTTCGCACACAAGTCCGTCCTGCTGGTCGCGGCCCCCCTCTATATCCTCGCCATCGTCGGAATGGTCGTCGCATCGCAGCTCGGCAAGAGCGATGCCGGCATGGCCTATCTTGTGGGTCTGCATTTGCTGATGGGCGCTGCCGTGGCCGGAGTTACGCTCGCCACGGCCAACATCGCGCTCAAACTCAGTCCCAAGGGCGAGGCGACCGCTTATGTCGCCACGAGCGCGCTGGTGAGCTCGCTCGCTGCTGGCGTCGCGCCTATCCTGGGCGGCATTTTCGCCGACTTTTTTGCCGCCCGACGCTTCGAGCTTGTCCTACGCTGGACAAGTCCGAATGGCGTTGCGGTCTTCTCGCCGCTCGGTCTTTCGCAGTGGGATTTCTACTTCCTGATCGCCGGCGCGCTTGGTCTCTACGCGCTGCACCGGCTCTCGCTGGTCCAGGAAGAAGGCCAGATCGACCGGCGTGCGATGATCGAACAGGTTTGGGGCGAAGCCGGCCGGGTTGCGCGCAATCTCGGTACGGTCGCGGGCCTGCGCGCCGTCACCGAATTCAGCGGTTCGCTCCTGCATGATGCCCGCCTGCGCGCACGCTGGCTTCGCCGACACCGTATAATAGCGGCGGAGCGATGATGAAGGCGCATCCCAAGCGTGCCGCCAGGCCGAAGATAGGGTCGACGCGCCCCGTCAGCGCCTATGTCCTCACCCTGCGCGACGAGCTTGCCGGCGGCATGCGCCGGATCGCCGCGTTCGACCACGGGGGTCTCGCGATCGAGATTGCCGAAGGCTGCGACGCCGTCTGGGCGCTCGTTCGACGGCCGGATCGCGGTGGGCTGGCGCTCCGGGTCGCGCAGGCGCAGGGCGGCTGCCGGCACATACGGCGCGTCCGGCGCGGGGCAGGCGAAAAACTGCGCATCGAGCTCGACACCAGCGCCGGACACCAGCTGCTTGTCATGCGGATCGCGGATGGCGAGGTTCCGGTGCTTCGCATCACGACGAGCCTGACGCCCGCGGTCGGCCTGCTTGTTCCCTTCTACCCTCGCGATCTTTATCCGCTGGATGCCAATGACGACCCGACCCGCGCGCAGGGCAAGGTCGAGGCGGCGCAGCGGGGTCTGAACAGCGGCGTGTGTTACCTGCGTCTCGAGAAACCCGCGTTCGGCAGCATCCTCTATTTCCAGAATTTCACGTCGCTCAACGCGCGGTTTCGCGCCACCAATACCAAACCCGATGGTGCGGTGGGCGGCGAATGGCCCGAGCTCGGCTATCTGCCGCCAACCCCGCCGCAGAGCCCGCAGCCGCCGCTCGACCCATTGAGGGCGGGCGAGACCGTGGTCGTCTATGACACCTTCGTCGCTATTCACGACGAGACCGACGCCGACGAGACGGCGATGGCGCAGCGCTATCTGACATTGCTCGGCGCCATATATCGCCAGATCGAATTGCCCGAGGCGGAATGGCACGACTGGCCTGAGCGCGCGCGGCGGACGCTGCGCGATCTCGATCGGGCGCCCGAAGCGACCATCCGCCATTACGGCCATCTTTATCTCCACCCCTATACCGCCGCCGAATATCCCGACTCGATGGTGCAGCTGTCGGTGCTGGCGGCGTTGCGGGACTATGAGGCGTGGCTTGGCGAGGGGGTGCCGCTCAAGGCGGCGCTCGAAGCGGGCCTGCGCAAATTCTACGATCCAAGGCTCAGGACGCTGCGCCGCTATCTCCCCAATGTTGGGGCGGACAAGGACGCGGACGCGGTCGACAGCTGGTATCTCTATCATCCCTTGATGAACCTCGGGCGCCTCGCGCTCGACGGCGACAAGCGCGCCGAACGGCTGTTCCGTCAGTCGATGGAATTTGCGATCAAAGCGGCGCACCACTTCGATTATATCTGGCCGATCCAGTTCAAGGTCACCGACTTCTCGATCATCACCGCGTCGCGTGACGAACAGCATCTGGGACAAACCGACGTCGGTGGTCTTTATGCCTATGTGATGCTGCAGGCGTTTCAGCTCACTGACGAGAAGCGCTTCCTCGACGAAGCCCGCGCCGCGATCCGCAAGGCGCAGGGCATGCGGTTCAAGCTCAACTATCAGGCGAACCTCACCGCCTGGGGCGCCGCTGCGTGCATGCGGCTGTGGCGGATCGACGACGACCCGACATTCCTCGCCCAATCCTACGTCTATCTGGCCAGCTTCTTCCACAACGCAGCGATGTGGGAATCCGAGATCGGCCATGCTCGCCATTACCGGACTTTCCTTGGTGTCACCGCGCTCCACGATGCGCCCTATATGGCGCTCTACGAATGCTTCGACAGTTTTGCAGCCTTCGAGCGCTATCTGAAGGACGGCGGCCCCGATCTCGATGCCAATGTTCGCATGCTGGTCAGCCAATATTGTCGCTATGCGCTCGACCGCGCCTGGTATTATTATCCCGACGCTTTGCCGCCCGACGCCATCGCGCCACAGCAACGCGAGCATAACGGCCATGTCGACCGTTCGCTCTCGCTACCGGTCGAGGATCTGTATGTGGACGGGCAGCCCGCCGGCCAGGTCGGCCAGGAGGTTTACGGCTCTGGCTCGGCCTTCGTCTTTGCCACCCGCGCCTTTCACAATTTCGCCGGCGTGCCATTCACTCTGTATTGCGATCATTTCCTGCTGAGCGCTGATCAACCAGCCGAAAGGACGCTGAGTTTTCAACTGGGCGGTGGGGAAGGCTGCCCGGCCATCTTGCGGATAACCCGCAAGCCTCGCACGACCTTGCCGGAGCTGACCGTCCAGACCGCCGCAGGCGATCGGCTGCGATCGGTGTCAGCGGACGCGGAAGCTGTCCTTTTCCACGTTCCTGCCGATGGGCGGGTGTCGGTACGCTGGACGCCCCGGCCGCGATAATGAGACGCCACGGCGCCATTCCCAGGAGAGGTTCATGTCACAGGCACACCAGGGAGGCGACGGTCGCCGCAGAGTCGTGATCGTCGGCGGCGGTTTCGGCGGCCTGGCTTGTGCCCGGGCGCTGGCGGGTGCGGATGTCGACGTCACCC
Source organism: Sphingomonas crocodyli (assembly GCF_004005865.1). Taxonomy (NCBI): domain Bacteria; kingdom Pseudomonadati; phylum Pseudomonadota; class Alphaproteobacteria; order Sphingomonadales; family Sphingomonadaceae; genus Sphingomonas; species Sphingomonas crocodyli. The sequence goes on along the minus strand of NZ_SACN01000003.1, from coordinate 477,704 downwards.
TGATCGACAAGCGCAATCATCATCTGTTCCAGCCATTGCTCTATCAGGTTGCGACCGCAGCCCTGTCGCCTGCCGACATCGCCGTGCCGCTCCGCGGGGTTCTGGCCAAAGCGAAGAACGTCCGTGTGTTGCTCGGCGAAGTCTGTGGGATAGACCCCGATCGGCGGCAGGTGTCCCTGACTGACGGCACGACCGTGCCGTACGAGCAGCTCGTCCTTGCGACCGGATCGGCGTACAACTACTTTGCGCATCCGGAATGGGCGCAACAGGCGCCCGCGCCGAAGTCGATCGCAGATGCACGCCATATCCGGGCCTCGCTGCTCAAGGCGTTCGAGGATGCGGAGCGTGCGGACGATGCCGCCCACAGGGAGGCGCTGCTCACATTCGTGGTGGTAGGCGGTGGCCCCACCGGCGTTGAAATGGCCGGAACCATCGCCGAACTCGCGCGGCACACGCTCAAAGGGAACTTCCGCAACATCGATCCTGCCTGCGCCAAGATCATTCTGGTGGAGGCTGGTCCGCGTATCCTGTCAGCCTTTCCGGAAGAACTGAGCACCTATGCTGTCGATGCGCTGCGCCGGATGGGAGTCGATGTCCGACTGGGTTGCGCGGTGGAGGGCCTTGACGATCATGGCCTCGATACAAAAGCGGGGCGCATCAACGCCCGGACCATCATCTGGGGCGCAGGCATCAAGGCCGCTCAGGGCGCTGCCTGGCTGGGTGGCACGCACGACCGGAACGGCCGCATACCGGTTGCCGATAATATGGCGGTGGTCGGTCATGAACGCATCTTTGCGATCGGAGACGTCGCGCTTCTCGAGCAGGATGGCGCTGCGTTGCCGGCGCTGGCGCAGGTCGCTCAGCAGCAGGGTACGCATCTGGGGCGTGAGCTGCGGGTGCTCGCGATACCGCGCCCATTTCGCTATCGCAGTCGGGGCGATACGGCGGTCATCGGTCGCCACTCCGCCGTCTACAGCCTCGGCAAATATCAACTGAAGGGTCGCTTCGCCTGGTTTCTCTGGGGGCTCGCTCATGTCTATTTGCTGATCGGTTTCGACCGACGCGCTCTGGTCATGTTCCAGTGGATCTGGCGCTATCTCACTTTCGAGCGCGGTGCGCGGCTCATCGACTAACCACTTGCTGCAGACCGGTCCGCTCCGAACGGCCTCAGGGATGTGCGCGATGAAATAGCGGCGGATTACAGTAAAAATCACCCATCGTTACGATAGCAAAACGCGATGGTACTATATCGCCGAGGACAATAATTGATCCATTTCCGTACGCATTCTTCTCCAGCCGCGATTTCAGAACAATCCACCTTAATGTCACCGGTATCTAATTTAGATTAGGCTCATCTGTTACCCGGGTGCGTTAGGGTCTCGCATCATCGGCAGAATGCGCCAGGCGCTGATGACTGGGAGACAGCATGCTCCCGCCTGGCTGCAGGAGGACATCATGTCGCTCGCCACGCCATCTATCGACCTCTACGTGGCGCGCCTGGCCTCGCGCTCGAACCTGAGCGACGAGGAATTGGACGCTTTGCAAAAATTGCCGACCCGCGCTGTTAGAAAAAAAGCAGGAACAAGCTTCACAATCTGCGGCGAAAAAGTTTCAGGGGTCTGGATCGTAAGTTCGGGTCTCGTATCTGGCTTTCAGCAGCTCAGATCTGGCCTGCGCCAGATAACGGCTTTGCATATCGAAGGCGATATGGCTGATCAGCCGTCTGCTAAGCTCGGCCTTGCAACAACAGGCCTTGAAGCCCTCACAGACGTGACGCTTCTTCATATCTCAAGAACGGCTTTGCAGTCCGTTCAATCATCCTTTCCCGCGGTCGCAGGGGCCATGGCAGTCGATGCTGCAGTGGATGCGGCGATACAGATTCAATGGTCTACCAATGCCGGCCGGAAATGCTCGCGCTCACGCCTGGCTCATTTTTTTTGCGAGATGGCGGCACGCTACGAATATATCGGGCAGGGGGTGGGATTCAGCTTCGATCTTCCCATGACCCAATTCCATCTTGCCGATGCAATGGCGATTACCCCAGTCCATGTAAACCGGGTGCTTATGGCGCTGCGAGCCGAAGGTATCGTCGAGATGCGCCATCGCCGCGTCTTTGTTCTCGACTGGGAAGCCCTCATCCGGCTGGGCGAGTTTAGCCCATTCTATCTTCATCATCGAAAATCCCATCAGGCTCTCAATGCTTGATCCAGTACATCGCCTCGGGGCGTCAAGAGAGCGGCATCGAGATCGCCGATCGGGAGGGCGAACGTCCTCAAGGGGTGCGGTCCGTGCTCCATAATATGAGAGGTAGGCGGCGACATGTGTAAACTGAGCCTGAAAGATCGCATCATAATCGTTGTGGAGGACGAATATTACCTTGCCCAGGACTTGACGTTTGAACTCGTCGGGGAAGGCGCGACGGTCATCGGCCCCGCGGCATCGGTCGAGCAGGCCCTCCATCTGATCGAAGCGACACCGCATATCGATGGAGCGGTCGTCGATATTCGCCTGGGACAGGAGACGGTGTTCGCGGCCGTCGATCAACTTCGCACGCGGGGCGTACCTATCCTCTTCGCGACCGGGTACGAGCGCGTGGCGATCCCCGAAAAATACTGGGATATCCTGCGCTGTCAAAAGCCGGTGGGCTCCAGCGTCGTCGGGCGGATCCTGGCGACCAGGATCGAAGCGGGCCAAACGTCACAGCACTAGCCGGCATGATGATTCGCTACGCGGAGAGGACAGCCGTCTTGCCGCCTGCGCGGGGCGTGACCGAAGGTTCACCCCACGCGGCCAGTCCGATCACGCTGCCATCGTCTCCAACAAGAGGCCAGGCGCGCGCGCTCCACCAACCATTGATTGCGTTTCCAGCTGCATCCAGCACGCAATATGGCATGTCGACAAGCTGAGCGGTGCCCCCGCACTGCGGCAGTGTCCAGAACTTCGCCAATATAGTCTTGAGCGGACCGGCGAGATCGAAAGCATCCAGAACATAAACGTCTCGGACGGCTTCGAGGTCGGTATGACTGTGTAATCTGCCATACTCGTTGATGTCTTTCACGACCAGTTCGGGCGTCAGCAGGATGCAACCTGCATTGGCGCGGGCAAAGATCTGGCGGAAACTGATCAGTGCGGCCTCATCGCGCGCCGGCTCGCGTTGATGGGTCGGTCGCGTCCCACCCGCCCCGCGGCTCACACGTATCTCGGCCGTCGACAGAACGTCCGCGAAAGGAACCTCCATCAGCTGCCGTCCCTTATCGTCGCAGATCAGATAGGCGCACACCATCGGATCCGCGCCGTCGATCAGCAGATCGCGAGCAGTTTCGGGTATTGATCTGCAGGTTTCGATATAGGCTCTGTGCAGGTCGGGGAACACGATACCGATCATATCGGGCTCAACAGAATTTCGGCGACGGAGGTGGATTCTATAGGTCGGCATCAAGCTATCTGAACCCGCTTCCCTCCATATGGCAACGCAGCCGTGCACTTGCACCGGTAATGACCTTTTCGCCGGACGGTCCTCATAATGGCCCGAACTCGCTCATCCATTGCATCAAATATGTATGGAGCGCGTCATCGGGCCCTGTTTGGTTCCAGTCACTGATGTGGTTTGCACCCAGGGTTTGCGAAGTCCCACTCAAACTGCGCGGTCCGCCCGCTTGAGATGCAGATAGCTGGGGTCGAAGGCTGCCACCCGCCGCAGTCCTTGCACGTTGAGGATGTGCAGGTCGCTTCCTCGATCCACCAAGCCCTGTTTGCGCAGTCCCTGGACCGTGCGGTTGACGTGAACCGGCGTAAGGCCGCACGCGTCAGCAATATCTTCTTGTGTGAGTGGCAAGTGCATATTGCCGTCATCGGTCAGGCCCACCAAACGCAATCGAAGGTGAAGCTCACACAACATGTGGGCAATGCGTTGCTTGGCATCCCGCCGACCAAGGCTGACGATCCACTGACGCAAGATGGCCTCATCCACGAGCGTGGCTCGCCAGAACGCGCGTGTCAGAGCCGGCGTGGAGCGAGTCACCTCTTCGATCGCGCTCTTACCAATGAATGCAACTCGGCAATTCGTCAGCGCGATGATTCCATGATCCATCGCAGCCAGAGTTGTCACATGGATGTCGCAAAAATCTCCGGGGATGAGGAAGGCGGTAATCTGACGAGAGCCATCAGGAAGATCGAAGTAGCGTGCTCCCCATCCCTCGAGCATGAGATGAACATAATCGGCATCATCGCCTCGCGAGACAATGTCCGCTCGCCGTGAAATCTCGCGAACGTCGACGCACATCCGCTGCAGGCAGTCGACCTCTGAACTGCTGAGCGTCTCGACGGCTTCGAGCTTCCGAAGAAGAGGGCTTTGGTGCATTTGCACAGCCTTTAGCATAAATAAAAGGATCGGCCCGGACAATCGGATTACCCTATTGTCGACGAGCACTCTCTGATAGCGCAGACCGACGGGATTTGCCCTCGGCAGCGAGACGAAAACTCGCCTCGAGGGTGCCACGCACCCTGTGCTATCTGTCAGGAACACCCATCGCGGGCGACCACAGCGGCGCAATCTGACGCGTCCAGAACGGATGCAGCCATGGCTGCGGTGACGCTGGGCTTCGTCTAACAGCGCCTTGACGGCCATGTTGTGCAGCTAGATGTCATGACCAGTCTGCACGGGGAAATCGACCAGTATGCGCGAGCTTATCGACCCCGCCGTCGGACCACCCCTGCCGTGATGTTGTTCCGCGTCAGATAGCTGCCACCCTTGCCATCGATCTCCCTGGCCTGGATCGATCGCGGCACCGTCGAGGTCGGCTTGGCGACGAGCCGGTAGGAGCTGCGGCGTCGGTATCGGGTCGTCGACGATGACGCGCCGCGTATCGCGCAGTTTGTGGTCGCGTCAATAAGACCGCATCACACTGGTCCATTTCTTATAATCCTTGCAGGGACTTGGCGTCGATGAGCTTGGTCCGGAACCAACCGCCGCGCCGACCGTCTCCCTGTCGGGGACGCTGATGGATCGCCGGAGGCGGATATATGACGGGCAAACCAATCGTCCTGATCACGGGCGCGTCGGGCAATATAGGGCGCTCGCTCGCTAGGGCTTTGGGCGACCGCTACCAGATCGTCGGTCTGGACATGGAAGCCAAGGATGTCGGCTTCCCGATCATCGAAGTCGACCTCACGGATGACAAGAGCATGGCCCAAGCCATGCTCGAGGTACGCGAACGGTATGGCGAGCGGATCGCCACCGTCATCCATCTTGCGGCTTTTTTCGACTTTTCGGGCGACGAAAAACCGCAATATCGCGCCGTCAACGTTGAGGGCAGCCGACGGCTGCTTCGCGAATTACGCGCATTCAAGGTCGAGCAGTTTCTCTATTCGGGGACGATGCTGGTCCATGCTCCGGGGCGGCCGGGTGAACGCATCGATGAGAGCCGGCCGATCGCCCCGGACTGGGCCTATCCCAAATCCAAGGCTGAGACCGAAGATGCGATCCGCGATGAACGCGGCGACATGCCGGTCGTCTTCCTGCACCTTGCCGGGGTCTATGATGAGCGAACGTCGGTGCCGACGTTTGCCAATCAGATCGCCCGCATCTACGAGCGCGATTTCCAGAGCTATCTCTATTCGGGCGATACCGATGCCGGTCAGGCGATGCTTCATCGTGAGGACATGATCGACGCCTTCGTGCGCACCGTCGACCGACGGCGAGACCTGCCGGGCGAGACAGTGATCCTGGTGGGGGAAGAACACACGCTCGGCTATGCCGATCTTCAGGATCGCCTGGGCCGCCTGATCCACGGTGAGGGGGCGTGGCCGACCATCCGGGTGCCGGCGCCGATCGCCGGCGTTGGCGCCTGGGCTCAAGACAAGGCCGAGCCGGTCGTTCCCGACGCCCTCGACCAGGGCGAACGGCCCTTCATCCAGCCGTTCATGACCCGCATGGCGAGCGACCATTATGCAATCGACATCAGCCGGGCGCGCAAGCTGCTGGGCTGGGAGCCGCGCCACCGATTGGCCGACAAACTTCCGGCAATCGTCAAGGCGCTCAAGAAGGATCCGGCCGGCTGGTACGAAATGAACCGCCTGACGGCGCCGGCCTTCGTCGTCGAGGCCGAGGATGCAGGCCACGATGCCGAGGCTTTGCGGCTTGGCTATGAACGCCGCCGCCGCGCTGAGCATCGCGAGACGCGGTGGGCGCATTTTACCAATATCGCGCTTGGGCTCTGGATCCTCGTCCAGCCGGTGATCGTGCAGGTTGAAGAGCCGCTGCTCTTCTGGTCGGAGATCCTGCTCGGCGCCGCGCTGATGCTGTTCGCCGCCTTGTCATTGTCCTGGCAGGCGACCTGGGCGCGCTGGGCTTCGGCCGGTGTGGCGGCCCTGATCATGGCGGTACCCTTCCTGTTCTGGACCGAAAACCCGGCGGCTTTCCTTTCGGATACGCTGGTGGGCGCGTTCGCCTTCGGGCTGGCGGTCGGCGCCAAGCCCGAACCCGGTCCATCGGTTGTCGCCACGATGACGGGCCCGGCTATCCCGCCGGGCTGGTCCTACAATCCCTCGGCTTGGACCCAGCGGCTCCCCATCATTCTCCTCGCGCTGGTCGGCCTGCTTGTCGCCCGCTATCTGACCGCATATCAGCTCGAACAGATCGACGGGGTCTGGGATCCCTTCTTTTCCGGTCTGCCCGATGAGCCGCAGAAGAATGGCACCGAGGCTGTCATCACCTCTTCGGTGTCACGCGCCTTCCCGATCCCCGATGCGGCACTCGGCGGCTATACTTATGCGCTCGAGATCGTGACGGGGATCGTCGGATCGCGAGCGCGCTGGCGGTCGATGCCGTGGCTCGTGTTTTTGTTCGGACTGATGATCGCGCCGCTCGGCGTGGTCTCGATCCTGTTCGTGATCATTCAACCGATCGTTATCGGCACATGGGCGACACTGACGCTCGTTGGCGCCGCGGCGATGCTGATCCAGATTCCCTACTCGCTCGACGAACTGCTCGCGACGCTTCAGTTTATGCGTCGCCGCGCGCAGGCGGGACGGCCGTGGCTTCGTGTCTTCCTGTTCGGTGACACCGACGAGGGCCAGCGCGAAAAGCCCGGCGACGAGTTCGACCGTCGCCCCGGTACGGTTCTGGCGGACATGTGGGGTGGCGGGGTAAGTCTTCCCTGGTCCTTGGGTATCGCGGCGCTGTTGGCAGGCTCGCTGCTGTTCACGAGGCTGAGCTTTGGGGCACAGGGTGCGATGGCCGATGCCGATCATGTGATCGGCTTCCTGGCGCTCACCGCGATCTCACTCGCTGCGGCCGAAGTGGCTCGCCCGCTACGCTATCTGCTCATACCGCTGGGTGCGGCGCTGGTCGTGACCCCGTTCCTGTTTGAAGGTGGTAGCGCACACAGGATCGCCAACATTCTCATAGGGCTGGCGCTCATCGGACTGAGCCTCCCGCGGGGTAATATCCGCGAGCATTATGGCCGTTGGGATCGATTAATCAGATAGAATGATACGCCCCCGCCTGGGCAGGGGCGCCGGCACATACGGCAAGCGATCAGCCGCCGCCTTTGGAGCCGGGCTTTGCCGGCTCGGTCGCGGGTCGGGGCGGCTCGCCCTCCTGTCGCGGTTTCTTGATCATCTCGTCCTCGACCTCGCGATTGTGGGGCCGGTCGTCGGGGTGCGATCGGTCGCGGTTCTGGCGCATCATCGTCTCCTGCTAAAGATTATATCTTCTGCTCATCCTCACGCGCTATGTCGCGAAGGCCGGGCACATGGGGAAGATCGCGCGGCAGGCGTGCCCGCAGATCGCGCAGCACGTCACCGGCTGTTGCCTCGAGTTCCGGATCCGCGAGCTGGTCCTCGATCATAGACGCCAGGTCAGCGTCAGCACGCTCGACATTCTCGCAAGCCGCCCGATCATCACCCTCGATTACCCGATCCACCGTAAGACGGAGCTTGTCGAAAATCGACAATGCGGAGCCGTCCAGTTCTTCGCCATCGAGGAATGCTGAGAACGCGTTGCTCATCTCGCGACGCTGACGGGCGCGCTCGAAAAGATGCTCTCGCAGATCTGCCTTATCTGCGATTTGCGCCGCATTTTCGTACAGTTTGCTCACATCGGTAAGCCGGGAACCAATCGCGCGGAGGGCGTCGTGGTCATTGATAGGCGGTGGCATAAGGCTCTCCTGTCGAGGTCTCTCGCGCCGAACCGCCGGGTACGGATTTCGGGCAGAGCTTCAGGTCAACCGCACCCGCAGGCGAACGTTCCTCCTCATTCAAGCCTTTGGTACGTGAGCAATAATTTGAAACGGACCTGCATCTGCCATGTGACGTTTGACCGTATCTGGCGTGCATCCTTGCCGGACCAGGGAGAGAGCCAATGCCCCTTGCCGATGCCGTGAGCTACCCGCTCTGGATGAATATTGCGATCTTCCTGGTCGGCGCCGCGGTGGTTTGGTGGGGCGGTGGCAATCTGGCGCGCAGCCTCGACGAAATCGCCTCGCGGACCGGCATGAGCCATGCTCTCGTCGGTATGCTCTTTCTCGGCGGCATCACCTCATTGCCCGAAGTCGCCAATGTCGTGACAGCGTCGGCAATGGGCAATCCGCCGCTGGCGATCAATAATCTGCTCGGTAGCGCCGCCATCAACATCGTTCTGTTGGCAGTGGCGGACGCCTTTGTGGGCCGCGACGCCGTCACGTCTGTGGTCGCCAAGCCATCGACGATGATGATGGGCACTTTGTGCATGCTCGTCCTGATCGCTGTCGCACTCGCCGTCATCGTCGGCGATATTCCCGTGGCGGGAACGATCGGGCTGGGCAGCATCCTCATTTGTACGCTCAGCATCGCCTTCTTTGTGCTGGCCGCAGGCCATGATGCCCGCTCCCCCTGGGTTCTGGCAAATGCGGGCGAGAGGCACGATCCGGAGCCCGAGCCAACTGGCTCCGCATCCTTGCTCGGGCTTTCGATGCAGGCGGCGCTGGCGGCGCTAGCCATTTTTGTTGCGGGTTATGCACTGTCGCAGACCGGCGATGCCCTGGCGCAGCAGACTGGTCTCGGCAGCGGGCTGGTCGGCTTTCTGCTGATCGGCTTTGCCACATCGATGCCGGAGCTCAGCTCGATCATCGCATCGCTGAAGTTACGCCGCTACGAGATGGCTTTCGGCCAGGTGCTGGGCACCAATTTCGTCAATCTGTCGCTGCTGCTGCTGGCAGACATCGTCTATAAAGAGGGGGCCGTGATAGCCGAACTCGGCCGTTTCGAAATGATATCGGCTCTCCTGGGCGCCATTCTGACAGGCATCTTCCTGGTGGGCCTGCTCGAGCATCGCAACAGGACAATCTTGCGTATGGGCTATGATTCGGCTGCGGTGCTTCTCGTATTCTGCGGCGGCGTCACACTCCTGTGGCAGACCATGTGACTTCAGTCAGGGGCGAAATTGCGCTTCGACCCACCCGCTTACAGCCATGCCGCTCTCCTTTCGGAACTGTCGTTCAGGCGGCGCAAAGCTGCCACTCGATATTTCGCGGCTGACCGTTTAACATCAGGGCGCAACCTCGCTGCTGCCCGATCGCACGCGATGGCCCGGCTGCGAGCCAAAGCCCAGCGCCTTCGCCACCGCATCGTCCCAACCATAAGGATCGGCTCGGACAATCGGATTACCCCGCTTGTCGACAAGCACCGTCTGGTAGAGCAGTCGGACGGGGATTTGCCGAGGCAACGAGACGAAACTCTCCTTGCCGGTAGCCCGCGCCTTGTTCCACGCGTCGAGAACATTCTCATCGCGGGCGATCATCGCAGCAAATCCCAACGCGTCGAAAACACGGATGCAGCCGTGGCTGCGCTGGCGCTGGGCTTCGTTGAACAGCGCCTTTGCGGGTGTGTCATGCAGGTAGATTGCGTGATCATTCTGCATGTCGAACTTGACCAGGCCGAGCGAGTTTTTCGGCCCCGGCTGCTGGACGACCCAGCCATCCTTCCAGACCATGTTGTTGCGCTTCAGATAGTTGCTGCCCTTGCCCTCGATCTCCTTCGCCTGGATCGATCGCGGCACCGTCCAGGTCGGGTTGGCAACGAGCCGGTAGACCGGCGACTGAAGTTGCGGCGTCTCGGTATCGGGTTCGCCGACGACCACGCGCCGCGTGTCGACCAGCTTGCCGTCGCGCCAATAGGACAGCATCGCCGCGGCAACATTCACATCGATGCGGGTCGCGGGCGGTTGCTGCGCCAGCCAGCGCATCCGCTCCATCGCGACAGCGATCGCACGGGCGCGGTCGGCATCGCTCAGGTTCAGGATCGCAAGCGCCTCGCCACCGATGATGCCATCGGGCCTGATCCCGTAATCGGCCTGCACGCGGCGGACCGCAGCGACGACCCTCGGCGCATAGACATTTTCGCTCGCGCCGCCTTCGGGCAGGTAGCCCGTCGTGCCAAGCTGGCGGACGATTGCCGGAATACGCGTATCAGTCGCACCCGGCTCGATCGCCTTGCCCTGATCGGGAATTGCGGCGGTGACCTTCTGCCCGGTCTGCACGAGCGCGACATAGGCCTTGGACAATTGCGCATAATGCGCATCCTCGGGCGCGAGACTGTCGAGCCATTCGCCAAGCTTGCCATCGTTCAGCGCCTTGGCGAGCCCGGCGCGCAGGTCGACTTCGGGCCGTGCCAGCGTAAAGACTTTGTGCAGCTTCTTGGGATCGCTCGCGCCGGTGGCGAGCATGCCCGCGTAGCGCAGCGCGATCTTGGTCAGGGCGGCGTCGCGGCTCGCACCGTCTGCCGTCGTCTCGACCGACAGTACCATGCGATCGAGGCCATGTTCGGCGCGTCGACCGATACGGTCCTGTAGGTCGCGAACGGCGGTGTCGCTCCAGTGCGCGCTTTCGAGCGATGCTGCGGTCAGGTTGTTCGATGGTTGTGACGAATTGCAGGCGGGAAGAAAGGTCAGAACGGAAACGGACAGAACCAAGGCAACCGAACGCACATTCTTCTCCTCGCAATTCGATCAGGTTAACGCGAGCGTTCGAGAATGGGTCCGCTGAACAACAGCCGGTTCGGCGCCTCGGCAGCGCCGCTTCAGCCGAACGCGCTGGTGGAATGTCGGTTGGCGGTGATCCGAGGGTTTCGGCCGAGCCTTGGCCTTGAACGGAGACGCAAAGCCGACGCTATAGCGAAATATCAGGTTGGTCCCGCCTGCCGCTGGTTGCCCAGTTCGCTGTCATAGGTGATCGTTGTTCGGACGACCTTGCGCATCAAGTCCATGCGTTCGGGCAATGGGCGGCTGGTGCGGCCGATCATGACGGCGATGGCATAGGATCGGCCCTCGGGCGAGGTGAGGATGCCGACGTCGTTATAGCCCGCCTGTTCGCCTTGGAGGATCTGGCCGGTACCGGTCTTGTGCGACAGCGTCCAGCCGGGGCGCAGGCCGCTCTTGAGGCGGAGGGCGCCGGTGCGCGTCTGGCCCATGATGTCGAGCATCTGTGCGGTCGACGCGTCCGACAATAATTGACCGTTCTTCAGCCGGGCGAGGGCGTCGACCATCGCCAGGGGGCGGGCGCCGTCGATCGGATCGGCGACATAGGCTTCGAACGCGGCGCGGCGGCGCGCGATCGGCACCGCCTCACGCGCTGCATAGAAGCCGTCGCCCTTCGAAAAGGCGGGCTGCCAGTCGAGCCCGGCGATCCGGCTCTGCAATCCCTTTTCGCCGGGGCCGAAGCGGATGCCGGAGATCGATTTGGCGGCAAGCGTCGCGCGCACGGCATCGGGCCCGCCGACCTCGCGCAGCATCTTGTCATTGGCGCTGTTGTCGCTCTGGGTGAGCGCACGAGTCAGCAGATCTTCGCGATCGGTCTGGAAGCCGCCGGGGCGCGTCGCGAGCGACTTGATCGGCTGGTGGAACAGGGTGAGGTCGTCCGCGCGGATGCTCAGCTTGCCGTGAAGGTCGATCTTGCCGCGATCGGCCATGTCGAACGCGCTGATCGCGACCCAGAGTTTGCTGACGCTCTGCTGCGGGAAATAATCGAGCCCGCGATAATGCGAGGTCCAGCCGGTCTGGATATCGCGGACGGCAAGCCCGACATCGCCCCGGAAGGCAGCGCCCAAAGCCTCGATACGGCGGTCGAGTGCGGCAGCGGCGCTGGGAATAGCAGGCGGTGCGATAGCGACCGACTTAGGCTTGGGAGCCTGCGTCGAAGGCGCGCGAACCGGCTTCGGCGATGCGAGTTGCGGCGTGGTCCGGGGCGCTTGCGGATCGGGGGCGGCGGGCTGGCAGGCGGCGAGCAGGAGGAGGGGCGCCAGCAGGAGCGCGCCAGACGCAAGACGAATCGGGAAACCCACCGCGTTCAGCAATCGACCTTCACTCCTCCATCAATCGGATAGGGCATCCATAGCATCCCAACACTTGCCATATACTGAACCCGCATCGGACGTGGATGGGTTCACAGCAGCGAGAGATAGCCATCGGCCACGGCGTCGAGGCAATGGTCCCAACGGAACATCTCGGCCCGCGCGGCCGCCGCCTGCGCCAGATCGCGCCGGACCGACGGGCGATCGAGCAGATGATCGAGCATGTTCGCAAAGGCCCGGGGATCGCCCGGCGGCACGAGCATCCCGTCGCGTCCGTGGGTGATGAGTGCCTGCGCGCTGGGAACGTCGGAGCTGATGACGGGCACGCCCGCGGCCATCGCTTCCAGCACGACATTGCCGAAGGCCTCGGTCGTGCTCGCGCTCAGCATCACGTCGGCGCTGGCGATCGCGCGGCCCAGATCGCGCCCGGCAAGGTGGCCTACGAAGCGCGCATTGGGGAGCCGTGCGCCGAGCCAGCCGCGCGCCGGGCCGTTGCCGACGATCAGCGGCTGCAGCACGCGGCCCCGCTTGCGAACGGCCTCGATCGTCTCGACGAAGGTCGCCAGACCCTTTTCGCGCACGATCCGCCCGAACAGCAGGACGACGGGATCGTCCGGTCGATAGCCCTGCGCCTGGCGCCATGCCTCGTCGCGATGGCCGGGCGCGAAGATGGCGGGATCGACCCCGCGCGACCATATCCGCACCTCGGGGACATCCAGCCCGGCGATGTCGTCCGCAATGGCACGATTGGGCGCCAGCACGAGATCGCAGCGACGGTAGAAACCGTCGAGATAGCGTTCGATCCGGCTGCGCAGCCATCCCAGCCGATAGAAATCGAGATAGGTCTCGAAACGAGTGTGAAGGCTCGCGACCAGCGGGATGCCGCGGCTCCTCGCATGATCCTGCGCCTTGCGGCCTAGCAGGTCGGGGGCCGAGACATGGATAATGTCGGGCACGAAGGCATCGAGATCGCGCCGGATCGACGCGGGCAGGCCCATCGCCAGCCGGTATTCGGCCCGCCCCGGAATGGCGAGCGAAGGCACCGAGACCAGCTGTCCGGCGGGTTCGAAGGCGGCGACCTTCGCGGTCGGCGAATAGACGCGCACGTCGGCGCCGCGATCGATCAGATGGCCGACAAGGCGGTTGAGCGCCTGGTTCGCGCCGTCGCGCACGCAATTATAGTTGCCCGAGAAAAGGGCGACGCGCAGCGCGCGGCCGCGATGGAGCAGCGCGGGCCGCGCATTAGCGAAGCGATCGTGGCGCAGCGCAGCCGTCATCGCGCCGCCCGTTCGCGCTTGCGGCGTCGCCGCTGGCGCAGCGCGGTAAAGCCCACCACGGCGGGTATGGCCATGCCGACGATCGCGACCCCGCCGACCATGACCATCAGTTCGGCAATCGCGCGATCGTCGACATCGCGCTGCCCGCCCGACGACAGGATGCCGGGCGCGAGCATCAGCGAGACCCAGAGCAGCGCCGAGATCAGGTTCGCCGCCTGAAAGGCGCGGGCGGACATCGACATCGCGCCGGCAACGATCGGAATGGTCGCGCGGATCGGGCCGAAGAAGCGGCCGAGGATGATCGCCCAGAAGCCATAATGGCGGAAGAAGATTCGCGCCCGCGCCATCGCCGCCCGTTCGCGGTTGAGCGGCCAGCGCCGGAAGGCCGATCGGCCGACCAGTTGCCCAAGCCAGTAGGAGATCGCATCGCCCGCGACCGATCCGACGATCGACCAGAAGAAGATCGACCAGAAGGGCAGCACGCCCAGCCCGATCAGCCCGCCGACCATCAGCATGATCGCGATCGCCGGTACGAACATGCCGACGAGCGCGAGCGATTCGACCAAGCAGAGCAGCCCTGCGATCGGGCCGGCCCAATCGGCATGGGCGCGCAGCAGATCGATCGTGGCGCCGACGAAATCAGCCATCGCAGCACAGATCGACGGGGGCGAGGTGGGGATTGTCGGCAAATCGCGACACGGCCAGCGCGTGCGCCGCCTTCACCGCCGCGGCGTGGAAGGTCTTGCGGACCTCGGTATCCGCACTTTCGGCATCGAGGCGATCGAAAAGTTCGCCAAGCTGCCGGTCGATCAGGGCCTCGATCACCCCGGATAGGCTGTAGGCCACCGTCATGCCGCGCCGGTTAGGGGCGAGGGCCGATCCTATCCATGCATATAAAAACTATAATGATCGGGCCGGTGATCTGATTGACGGTCGCTGTCAGCGGGGTGCGACGAGGCGGTATCCGACACCCGGTTCGGTCAGCAGCAGGCGGGGTTCGGACGGATCCGCCTCGATCTTCTGGCGCAGCAGGCCGATATAGACGCGCAGATATTGGGTGTCGGTCGCCTCCGGCCCCCAGCCGACGCCCAGCAGCCTTTTGTGCGTCACCACCTGCCCGGCATTGGAGGCGAGCAGCTGGAGCAGATCATATTCCTTGGGCGACATCCGCACCGCTTCGCCGCCCAGCATCACCCGGCGCGCGACGAAGTCGATCTCCAGCTCGCCCGCCATATAGCTGGTCGGGTTGGCGAAGGCGCGGTTGCGGCGGCGTTCGGCCGCGCGGATCCGGGCGAGCAGTTCGCCGATCTCGAACGGTTTGTTGACATAGTCGTCGGCGCCCTCGTCGAGCGCGGCGATCTTCTCGCCTTCCTGATGGCGCGCGGAAATGACGATGATCGGCACGTCGCTGCGGGCGCGGATCTGCTGGATGACGTCCTTGCCGTCGAGATCGGGTAGGCCGAGATCGAGCAGGACGACATCGGGTTCGATATCGCGCGCCAGCCGCAGTGCGCCGCGCCCGTCTGCCGCTGCCGTCACGCGATAGCCTGCGGCCGTCAGCACCGGCTGAAGCGCCGCGCTCAATGCCGGCTCGTCATCGACCAGCAGCACATGGATCGTCATTCGATCTCCTTCATCGTCGCCGGCGGCAGCCAGATGCGGATGCGCGTGCCGATCCCGTTCGGGCCGGGGCTTTCGGCGCGGATCGTCCCGCCGAAGGCCTCGACGAAGCCGCGCGCGATCGCGAGGCCAAGCCCGCTGCCCTTGGGCGCGCCTGATCGCGTGACGCGGTAGAAGCGGTCGAACACGCGCTCCAGATCGTCGGGCGGGATGCCGCATCCCTGATCGGCCACCACGATCTCGCATCCCCCGTCGCACATCTGCGCGCCGACGCTGATCTCCCCGTCGTCGGGGCTGTAGGCCACCGCATTTTCGAGGATGTTGACCAGCACCAGTTCGAACAGTGCCGGATCGCATCGGATCACAGGCAGGCTGTCGACCGGCTCGCGCTTCAGCCGTCGTGCGCCGGCGCGCGGGCGCGCTCGATCGATCGCGCCCTGCACGACCTCGATCGCGTCGAGCGTCTGGCTGCGATCGGTCACCGATCCCGCCTCGATCCGGCTCATTTCCAGCAGGTTGGCGGTGTAGCGGTTGAGCCGGTCGCACTCGTCGACGATACCCTGCAGCAGGTTACGCGACGTATCGGCGTCGAGCTTGTCCTGATAGCTGATCAGACCCGAAGCCGAGGCCGCGATCGTGGTCAGCGGCGTGCGGAAATCGTGGCTCACGGAGGACAGGAGCGCCGTCTTCAATTCCTCGGTGCGGGCCAGCGCGCTCGTTTCGGCGATCTTCGCCGACAATATCGCGCGCTCGAGCGCGAGCGCGATCGATCCCGCCAGCCCGATGACGAACGCGCCGCCATCCCTCGGCGCCGCGGCTCCTTCGTGGACTAGCACGCCCAGCATGGTCGAACTGCCCATGATCGGATAGGCGGTGAAGCCGCCGTCCGCCATCGGGCCGTCATCGCCGTCCCCATCGCGCAGCCGCTCGGCGATCCGGCGCCAGGCGTCGCCGGGATCGGCGGGATAGATCGGATCGAGCGCGCCGTCTTTCAGCCCGAACAGCGCGATCCGTCCCGCCAGCGTCGGGCGGATGCCGCGATCGAGCGCCTCGGCGATATCCTCGACCCGCACCGCCGACTGGAGCGCGCGGCTGGCGTCGAGCAGCGCGGTCAATTGCTCCGCGCTGCGCGCCGCGATCTGCTGGCGGTCCTTGAGCAGGCCGGCGAGGATGCCGGCCACCAGCGCGCACAGATTGAACACGACCAGCGGCGCCACATCGCTGCCGGTCGCCAAGCGGAAGGTCAGCACCGGTTCGGTCAGGTAGAAATTGTAGAGCAGGAAGGCGACGATTGCCGCGACCAGCGCCGCCGCAAGCCCGCTAAGCGCGCCCGCAATGGTGATGCCCAGCACGAAGAGCAGCGCCGAGGCGACCTCGCCGAATTCGGGCTTGGCCTCGAATGCCGCGAAGGCGGTGACGCCGATGATCAGCGCAGTCGCCGTCAGATCGCGCCAATCGAGGTGAAGCCGCAGCGCCTGTCCGATCGCAAGTCCGCTGCTCTTGTCCGCGGTCTGCATCCAGTCGCCCCGTCCGTTGGCGGCGTCGGCTAAGCGCGTGCTGTTCGTCGGTCCATACATATAAATCCTATAGTAACACGGGCGCGCGCCGCCCGCGTAAGACCCCGATTATCGTTGGGGGGATTATCATGCGACATCAGGCCATCATCCTGTTGCTGGCGGCATCGGCGCTGGCCGGCTGCACCAAGAAGACACCGCCTCCGCCCCCGTCGGCCAGCATGCCGACGAGCGAGGCCGTCGATACGCCGTCGTCGAACGCGGGCGCCGTGGGGGCGCTGGGCCAGGCCGATCTGATCGCGGCGGCGGGGGCGGATCGCGTCCTCTTCGCGCTGGATTCGTACAGCCTGTCGGGCGAGGCGCAGGCCATATTGGCGCGCCAGGCCGAATGGCTGCGCCAGCATCCGCAGGTGACGCTGACGATCGAAGGCCATTGCGACGAGCGCGGCACACGCGAGTATAACCTTGCGCTGGGCGATCGGCGTGCGGCTTCGGTCGTCACCTATCTGACGGGTCAGGGCATCGCTGCGGCGCGCCTGAATCCGATTTCCTATGGCAAGGAACGGCCCGAAGCGACCGGATCCGACGACACTGCCTATTCCCGCAACCGCCGAGCCGTGTCCGTCGTCATCGACGGCGGCCGATAAGGCGGGGAGGGCGGGCCCGTCGATGTATCCGTAGCGGCGCCGGTTCGCCCTCCATCCTTGTTCGATCGCGTTCGATGACCATGCCGACACCGTCCGTCCGACGGCCCGAACTCGATTGGATTCGGATCGCGGCCTTCGCGCTGCTGATCATCTACCATATCGCCTTGTTCTTCGGCCCGTGGGACTGGCACGTGAACAGCCGCAATCCGCAGCGCTGGATCGCCAGCGCGCTGGTCGCGACCAATCCGTGGCGGCTGGGCCTCCTGTTCTTCGTATCGGGCGCGGCGATGGGATTGCTTGGGCGGCGGTTGCCGCCGGGTCGCCTGATCGTGGACAGGACGCGCCGCCTGCTGATTCCGATGATCTTCGGCGCGATCGTGCTGGTTCCGCCGCAGGCCTGGGTCGAGGCGATCACCAAGTTCGGCGAGACGCGCGACTTCGCCGCCTATCTGCGCGATTATTTCGTCGAGGATGGGCGCCCGTGGGCCGGGCTGCCGCTCAACCATCTCTGGTTCATCGGCTACATCTGGGCCTACACCTTCGCGGTCGTCGCGATCGCGCCGTTCGCACCCTGGCTGCGCTGGGCGACGGAGCGGCGGCTGCGCGGCGTGGCGCTCCTGTTGCTGCCCGCTCTCTATCTCGTCACCGTGCGGATCGCCTTGTTCCCGGTCTTCGGGATCACCAACCGCCTGTCGTGGGACTGGTATAATCACGCCAGTTCGCTCGCGCTGTTCCTGCTCGGCTATCTGATCGTCGACAGCGAGCCCGTCTGGCGCGAACTGGCGCGTCGCCGCTGGCAGGCGCTGCTGATCGCGATCGTCAGCGTGGTGCCGCTGATGATCGATGCCGCCGCTCCGTTGCCGCAGCATCCGCGATCGATCGGGATGATGACCTGCTTCGGGATCAACCAGTGGGTGTCGATCGCGGCGATACTGGGTTTCGGCTACCAGCATCTGCGTGCCAGCGACGGGCCGTTGCTCGCTTATCTGCGCAACGGCATCTTCCCATTCTACCTGGTTCATCAGACCGCGATCGTCCTGATCGCATGGCGGATTGATCCGCTGAAACTGCCGCCGTTGGTCGAGGCCGAATTGCTGACCGCCGCGACGCTTGCGAGCTGCTTTCTCGTCTATGAAA
Source organism: Sphingomonas crocodyli (assembly GCF_004005865.1). Taxonomy (NCBI): domain Bacteria; kingdom Pseudomonadati; phylum Pseudomonadota; class Alphaproteobacteria; order Sphingomonadales; family Sphingomonadaceae; genus Sphingomonas; species Sphingomonas crocodyli. The sequence continues at coordinate 459,185 of NZ_SACN01000003.1, read as the reverse complement.
TCGCCCGTCGCCTCGGGCCGTTCGGCGAGCTGGTGGGTTTGCGTTATCGTCGGCGCGCGGCGGAGCAGCGCCGCCCCGCCTTGTCGTCATAGTCCGGAGACGAGTTTTGGAGACAGTTTCGATCGTGCTCTTCCTGCTGCTGGCGGTCGTCGTCAGCGGCGCATTGTCACGGATGTTGCCGATCCCGGCGCCGGTGCCGCTGGTGCAGATCGGGCTGGGCGCGATCATCGGCCTGTCGACCTCGCACCGGGTCGAACTCGATCCCGAACTGTTCCTGCTCCTCTTCCTGCCACCGCTCCTGTTTCTCGATGGCTGGCGCATTCCCAAGGATGAACTGTTCAAGGATTTGTCGACGATCTTCGAACTCGCGCTCGGCCTCGTCCTCATCACGGTGGTGGGGATGGGTCTGTTCATCCACTGGATGATCCCGGCGATGCCGCTGGCCGTCGCCTTCGCGCTCGCCGCCGTCGTCTCCCCCACCGATCCGATCGCGGTGTCGGCGATCGCGGCGCGCGTGCCGATCCCGAAGCGGATGATGCACATCCTCGAAGGCGAATCACTGCTCAATGATGCGTCGGGCCTCGTCTGCCTGCGCTTCGCGATTGCGGCGGCGATGACCGGGGTCTTCTCGGCCGGGGAAGCTGCGCTCAACTTCCTATGGGTCGCGGGCGCGGGCCTCGTCATCGGCGTGCTGGTGACGCTGGCCGTCACGCGCGCCAAGGCGTGGGTTACGAGCCGCTGGGGCGAGGATACCGGTTCGCAGATCCTGGTGAGCCTGCTCATCCCCTTCGGTTCCTATCTGGCGGCCGAACATGTCCACGCCTCGGGCATCCTTGCCGCGGTCGGCGCGGGCGTGACGATGACCTTCGCCGAGATCTCGCGTCAGGCGCTGGCGGTCACGCGGATGCGCCGCAATTCGGTGTGGGACACTATCCAGTTCTCGCTCAACGGCATCATCTTCGTGCTCCTGGGCGAACAGCTTCCTGCGATCCTGTCCAGCGCGAAGCGGACGGTGGCGATGACCGGGCATGGCGAGCCGTGGTGGCTAGCCATCTACATCGTCGCGATCGTCGCGGGCCTCGCCGCGCTTCGCTTCCTGTGGGTGTGGGCGTCGCTGCGCCTCACAATCCTGCGCAACCGGAACAAGAACGGGGTCGAGGTGCGCAGCCCCGAATGGCGGCTGGTCGCGGCGATGTCGCTCGCGGGTGTGCGCGGGGCGATCACGCTGGCGGGCGTGCTGACCCTGCCGCTGGCGCTCAGCGACGGCACGCCCTTCCCCGCGCGCGATCTGGCGATCTTCCTCGCGGCGGGGGTGATCATCGCCTCGCTGCTGATCGCCAGTGTCGGTCTCCCCGTGCTGCTGCGCGGCCTCACCATGCCGGCGGAGCCGTCAAAGCAGGCCGATGAGGATGCCGCGCGCGTCGCTGCCGCCGAAGCTGCTATCCAGGCGATCGAGCGCCACCAGCACGAATTGTCCGAAAAGCTCGGCGACGCCGACCGCTACGCCGCCGCCGGTGCGCGCGTGATGGACCTCTATCGCGAACGCATCGAAGGGTTGGGTACCGATCGTGGCGAGGATATCCGGCTGCAGGAGCGGCGCTTCAAGGAATTCCGCCTCGTCGGCCTCAAGGCCGAACGCGCCGCTCTGACCGAACTTATCCGCACCCGCCGCCTGGGCAGCGCGACCATGCAGAAGCTGACCCGCGAACTCGATCTGTCGGAAGCGAGATATCGATTCTAAAAGTCATCTCGCGCATGCGCGGCACCTATGTGAATATCTTTCAGCTATGATCCTCTTTCAAGTATCAGCCGTTGTGACGACACAGGTCGCTGCAACTGGGGAGATCCGTTGGATTTCAGGAGTCGTACATTCATCGACGATGTCGTCTACCTCGATGGCAACACTTTCACGAACTGCACTTTTGATGGGTGCGTTATTCGCTACGACGGCGGAGCCGTCGCCTTCAGCGGCACCACAACTTTTAACGTCGAAAACATCTTTGAGTGGGGGCCTGGTGTGAATATGGGCCACCCTTTCTCCCGTTGGATGTATGCATGCCTGAAAAGGGCTACCGAACATCAAACCCAGCAATTAGCGCCGGATTCTGGCGCTCACGATTCTGGATCTCGCCCCAATTAAGCGAACGCTCCGCTTCGGAAGCCGCGAACGGCGCAACCCATTCCCTCATGCTTCGAGGAGGCGACACTTCGTTTTGCGCAAACTTCCCCCACGTGCCGCTCGTCTTGAGTGGCTTGCGGGCGTCGGCTGCAACCGCAATGCAGGTCCGACTTTCGCCTCCGGCGGCAGTCGCGACCTGCTCAATTGACGGTTCTGACGGTTTTGCAGCTTCGAGGGAATGCTTTCCAGCGGCGAGGTGATGCGCGATTTCTGGTGACAATCGGACGCGCGGTTACGTTAGGTCGGCTCACCATTCCATTGGCCGCCAGTCTAGCGAGACTGCGGCACGTCCGGGGATTATCCCTGACACGCTCGCGCCATTTGATCGAGAGAATGTTTATCTTTGCCGCGGCAGTGATTGCTGGCAGACGCCCAGCACGAAGCGAAGAGATTGGGCGAAATATCATCGATCCGCGCTGACCGGGGAGTGAAGCACCGATGATCCTGCCGTTCGATACCACCCCGACCTTGTCGTCGGCCTCGAAATCCTCGTGATGATCGTGAGCGCATTGAGCTTCGCCGCCATATTGATGAGTGACGACGAGTGGTGGCCGACCGGGCGCAACTAGGATCGCCGTGCCGGCTCAACACCCATCTTATCTTCAAGGCAACTCGCCGACAGGGGCAGGAACGGCGAAAGATCGCTGCGGTTCAAGCGGCATGCTGATGAAAGTCGCCTTGTTCTTCGTACCCGTCGTTTTCGCGATCATCTTGCTCCTGCCGGCTATGGTTCGCCAGAAGGTGGTCGACAGCATCAATGAGCGGCCCCGCCTCCCGCTTCGGCATCGTCGACCGCGCCGCGAGAAACCGACGCGCGCTGCCAAGCCTGACTAAAGGAGCGTGGCTGGTGCCAGGGCGCCGGCAATCTGCTGAAGGGGTGAGACGCATTCGACGGCGAACTCGCAACGCCTCGCGAACTCACCGTCGTGGAAATCGCTAGGCGTGCGCGAAGTGATCACGGTGCGTGTTCGCGGTCGACGCTGGGCGTGGCCGTACGCCGTCGAACGTGAATCTGGCCAAGCCGGAAAGCTGCACGTGCCAGAGCGTGATTGACACAATGCCCCTCCTATCGATCACAAAAAGCGGGTTCCATGATTGATAGAGGCGTGCGCCATCGATCATAGTCGCCGCAGGAAGACAGCGAACGGGCTGCACGTTGAAATTGCGGATGGCCAACGCTGCCCTTCTGGCACCAGAGTTGGGACTATGGTCGCCCAATCGCGCTCGCCATAACAAGCACCTGGCGCGGAGCCCGCCCCATGCCGCTGGACCGGTCCTGCGTGGGCATCCGGCGCATTCTCTCAAATCGGACGGCAAGACTAGCGTTGCCTCGGGAGCCCGGCCTGCCTCGTCGTTGTAGCGCGCTCGCGGCACCGCCGACTGGACGTGCTCCCACATTCCGCAAGAAGCTTACGTCCTCGGCTCATCAGGCTCGGAGGCATCAAAGATGATGGCAGACGCCATTGAGCGACCTGAATGAGGAGGTTGCTGCCGTCCGATCTTTCAGGCCCAGAAGCGCTTTGTGTCGACAACGTCTTCGTAGGCATCGGCAGCTGCGAGGATCAGGTCCGATCGGATAGGCGGGTTCTTATCGACGCCGGCCGCCCCCGAAAGGCCCAGCCGGTCTAACACGACAGGAATGGTGGCGGCGTCATTCAGCGCACCCAGCTGATCCTGCAGCGTTTCAAGTGCAGCCACAAATTTCTTGTAACGACGACGCTCGCGCTCGCCATCGAACAGACCGACAAAGAACTCACAGGCATAGCGGAGCTTCTTGGCATCCTTGCGCACGTCGTGACGCGTCTCGTCGTCGACCCGCACGAGATCGCGACCGCCTTTCTTCACTTTACGCCGAAATCGCGCCAGCGCGCGCTCCGCAAAGAGACGCGCCGGTATGCTGCGAGCCTCGCGGTTCTTTTTGCGATCGAGCCAGGCGCCGTCGTCGATCCACTGGACGAGATCGAGCAACAGGCGACGCGCGCGGGCCGAAGCGAGCACCGCCTCGACCCTGTCATATTGCGCCTCGCGTGCTCGAGCGACATCGTCGCGCATCGGGCCTGCATCGATCGCGGCCAATAGCACATCGAGATTGCGCGCCTCACCAAGCTCGTAGGCCAGCCAGCGCAACTCCTCACGCAGTCGGTCGCTTTGGTCCCCGACGGCCAGCGCTTTGAAAATAGCGAAGGCCGATCGCAGCCGCCGTAGCGCCACCCGCGCCTGATGGAGCGCGTCTGCGTGCCGGTTCGCTTTGAGCAGATCCTCATTCAAGCGGAAATGGCGCACGCAAGCCTTGACGATAGCGCGGAATGCGTCGGCTGCGGTCATATCGGCGGTCAGCGTAATGCTTTGGGCCTTTACCGCATTCGGCGCGGCATCCGACAGGCGATAACCGCGTTCGGCCTTGCTCGCGATCCCAGGCCGGACAGGGCCGATCTCGTGCAGGCGGCGGGCAAAGTCGAACAATGCCGCGCGGCTGCCGGTCTGGAGTTCCAGTTCCAGTTCGCTGATCCGTGCCGAACGTTCCCCCGCCACAACTTCGCCACGGTCGATGGCAACCTCGATCGAAGCCCCCTTCCAATCGACCAGCCAGAGACGGCGCTCTACCTGTATCTCGAACTGCTTCGCCACCTGGTCGACCTTGTCGCCGATGAGGCCGACGATAGGGGTGGCGTCGTCCAGAACGGGTCGACCGTCAGGCACCTCGCGCTCCCATTCCGGTCGGGCAAACAATCCGGCGGCGCGATCATCGTCGGCTTTAATCGTCTGCGTCCAGACGCCATCGGCCTCGCGCACGCGCAATGAAAGACCTGCCGCCTTCAGCGCGCGATCGGGGGTGTCAAAATAGGTCGATCGCTGGTTGATCGACCTTGGAGCACCGCCCAACCAGGGCGACTGCTCGATCGCATTTGCTGCGTCGGCATCGACATCAAGCTTGAGTTCGACTTCGCTGACCATGCAATCCTCGACGTTTCGTTCAACATACTTGTTCCAACGTGATGACATCGCGACGACACAGCGCGCGGTGCGAAGGCGCCGCGGCGGCCTTGCCCCCGCGCAGATGCGCGTGCGAACGCACGGTACGCCGCGGGCGCATTATAATCTGGATCAGTGCGTGGCGGGTCGCCCCTGCTATCCTGTCCGTGAGGCTTCGCGCTCCCCGATTCCCCAATCGTCCGTGTGGATTGCGCCCACGGTGTACGAAGTCTCAACCGGACTTCGCGCCCTGCTTCTCAAGCTGCGGAGCGCTGTGGTCGAAGGTGGCCAGCCAGCATCAGCCGATTATCGCCGTCACAGCTCGCGCGACCGGCAGGAACGCAAACCGGGCGAGCGTTGTTTCTTCATGCGAGGAGATCGCATGTCGAAACATATCCTGATCACCGGCGCGAGCATTGCTGGGAACGCCGCCGCTGCCGCGCTGCTGCATGAAGGTTTCGACGTCACGGTGGTCGAACGCGAGCCTGCGTTTCGCGATGGTGGCCAGAATATCGATGTGCGCGGGGTTGGTCGCGAGGTGCTGCGACTAATGGGGCTGGACGCCATCGCGCTGGCGCAGGGCACAGGCGAAGAGGGCACTGTGTGGGTCAATGCCGATGGAAGCGAGGCGGCGCGCTTCCTCGCGAGCGAGATCGAAGGCGACGGCCCGACCGCGGAAATGGAAATCCTCCGCGGCGACCTGGCGCGGCTGCTCTATGATGCCGTGAGCGACGAGAAACGGTTCCGCTTCGGCGATCATATTGTCGGTGTCGAGGAGAAGCGCGACGCGGTAGCCGTGACCTTCGCGAGCGGCGTGACGGCGGATTATGATGCGCTGATCGTCGCCGAGGGCGTCGGCTCGAGCACCCGCGAACTCGTGTTCGCGGGCGAGAATGACCCGCGCTGGATGGATCTCACCATCGCCTACTTCACTATCCCGACGACCCCCAACGATGATCGGATGTGGCGGTGGTACAATGCGCCCGGCAAGCGCAGCGTGTCGTTGCGACCTGATCGGCATGGTACGGCGCGAGCGATGCTGTCGATTGCCAGGGAGGCGGGCGGCGCCGAGCACTGGGATGTCGATCAACAAAAGGCGTTCCTGCGCGCATGTTTCGCCGACGCGGGATGGGAAACCCCGCGCATTCTCGCGGCTATGGACGATGCCGACGATTTCTATTTCGATGCGCTGCGACAGGTGCGGATGCCGCGCTGGTCGCACGGAAGGGTCGTGCTCACAGGGGACGCGGCATGGTGCGCCACGCCCCTGGCCGGGATCGGCGCCACGCTCGCAGTCACGGGCGCTTATGTGCTCGCGCAGGAACTGGCCGGGACCCACGACGTCGAAGACGCTTTCAAAGCCTATGAAGATCAGATGCGTCCCATGGTGGAAGACGGGCAGGGCGTTCCCAAGATTGCGCCACGGCTGATGCATCCCAAAAGCCGGCTGGGCATTCGCCTGCTTCACGGTGTGCTCGGCCTGGCCAGCCTCGAACCCGTTCGCGACCTTACCGCCAGGCTGGTCGGAGCGCCCGACAAGGAGGTCGATCTGTCCCGGTACGACCGCGCACCTTATGCTGTGCACGGTGATCGCTCGAACGCTCAAGGCCGGTCAAGTCAGCGAAGGCGCGGGGCAACCGGACCACGTTGACAACAGGCGCAGCAACTGATTGCGCGAGCGGCAGGGTCGCGCCGGGATGGTGGCGGATTGCAGCGGTTTTCAAACACATCGCGATACCCTCGGCACCGTCGGGCCATCGCTTCCAGTCCCGCTGGCGGGATCTACAGTTGAAGGCGCACGGGGCAGGGAGGGGCTTGCCAGACGCGCCGTGGCAACAAATGCTGTCGTCAGTCGGGCGGTCGTGAAGCACTGCCCCATATGCGTGGACGGAGATCGGTTCTCGCCCGCTGCGCCTCGTCTTGCGCAATCCTCTGCTTTCTCTCAAGGTGAAGCGGGCTTTGGGAAAAGGACTTGGCTATGCAGAATGTCACCTTTCAGTTCACTCTCCCCGACCATCGAAGTCTTTCAGCCCAGATTAGAGAGCGTGAGCTGGTGAAGGTCTTCGGAAGCCGCGGCGACCTGTCCCCCGACGACTTTTTCAATGTGCATCGCAGGACGGTTGAGGCAGCGGCCCGCCGGAAAGCCACCCACATGACCAAGCGACCGCGCGAAACGGTTTCGCTGACGGCGGTCGACTTTCGACACTGCGCTCGGCTTTAGCTGCTGGTCGTCGGGGGTAAAGCTGCGAGCCCGAAACCCTCTGTGACTCCCGAGGTTGAAAAGCCTCAGCCGGTCAGGCCGCCACTGGACCAGCGCAGCCCCGCTTCTATGTCGATCATCGTTGAATGAGCTTCAGTCGTTCTGGCCTGCCGCGCGGAAGAGGTCCAATATCTTGCAAACGACCAAGAGCGACGAAGCTATGCCTTGGCACCGTCGAGACCAGAGGGGTGCGCGCCGTTTTTGCGGGCGCGACGTAGACGCCTCACCTAAAAGCCGCGCTGCCCATCGCTCAAATCGCTCTGCGGTCGCCATATGGAGCGGTGCCATCCACTTGCCGCGCGCGTGGCCAGATCGCGCTCACGTTGCGCTCGAGCGCGGTAATATTCGGCGCTGATTTTGCGCATCGACACCTCCTGTTGCCCGCGGTCAGAACGGCGGTCCGCGCGCGTTGATCCCAAAGCGTATCATTTTGAGTTCGATTGCGGCGCACGCCGCTTTCCCCCGTCAAGCCAGACTGCAATCACCATGACGTCCGGGCGGCGCTCGCGCCGCGCGCGAAAGCCGCGCAATCAGCCGGACAAAGCTACGCTCGACGTGCGATCAGCAACTGGCAGAAGGCTGTGTCCGGGCCAGCCGGACACCGGCGCAATACGCGCGGTCCGTCGACCTATGAGCGTTTCAGCCACGGTGACTGGCAGCGAGTGCTGCCCACGAGCGCGAGACTTGGTCGGGTCGTCGACGGTTTCAGCTCGGGAGAAGCAAAGTCGTGCGCATGGTCGGCCGGCGGCACGAACCTGGACATGCCCAACTTGACTGGACCCCTATGCCGGCCCTGTCCGTTATTCCGCCGCGGTTATGTTGGCGCAGCCGATGATCAGGAAGTCAGGTTAGCATATGGACATCGTTCTTCGCTCTGCTTGCGCGTTGTTGGTGTTGGCGGTCTGCGGATGCGGCGGTGCTAAGAATGACGATCCAGACAACACGCGAACATCGCGGAGCGTTGTGAGCGCGAGCGACGTGGAAGACGCGCGCGCCTATATCGCCCAGTTCATCTCTGACAATCCTGATCGCTGCTTCGCCGAAGTCGGGCTGGATCGGCCCGAACTGCAACGTCAGGGCGGCGATGATATCGGCCCTCATGTCCAGCCGGCGCGCGTCGTGATAGCGATTGACGGCTCTGGCTCGATGGCGGGCCGGATCGGCGGACAGACCAAGGTTGAGCTCGCGCGCAAAGCCGCCGCCCGGTTTGTCGACGGATTGCCATCGACGGTCGAAACCTCGTTGCTGGTGTTCGGACAGCAAGGTGACAATAAGGCGGCGAATAAGGCCAGATCCTGCGCGGGGGTCGACCTGCTTGCCCCGATGTCGAGCGATCGGGGGCGCCTCGTTGCCGCGATATCCCAGGTCCAGGCGGTGGGCTGGACGCCGCTCGCGCTCGGCCTGACGAAGGCACGGGCGCTGCTCGCCCCCTCGTCCACGCCGGGCGAGCAGATCATCTACGTGGTCTCGGATGGCGAAGAGACATGCGGAGGCGATCCAGTGGCAGTCGCGCGGCAGATCAACGGCGGCACGACCCGCGCGATCGTCAACATCATCGGCTTTGGCCTGCCCCCGGGCGAAATCGCCGCGCTAAAGGCTGTGTCCGACGCGGGCGGCGGCCATTTCGTCAACCTCAACAGCCGCTCCGATTATGAACGAACATTCGACCGGATCCGCGAGTCAAACCGCCAGGCGTCGAACGCCATCCGTCAGAGTAACGCCGTCGCAGGCAACGCCGTGCAGACGTCAAACGCCATCAGCAGCGCCTCGGTCTGCGTCAGCAACATCATCAGCAGCGAGAATGTCCGACTGAGCAATGACCTGTCCGCCCGGGCGGTTCGGGGCGAGCCGGTGTCCTTCGCCCGGACCTCGCAGGCGATATTGAAGCGGCGGCATGATCAGATGGAGGCGCGGCTGAAGGACTATCGCGCGCAATTGCAAGATGGAGAGATTCGAGCGCGCAGAACGATCGATGCCGCGGCGGCCGCAGCCCGTTAGGCCGATCCTGGAAAAGAGCGGGCGCGCCTCAGCGCTGCGGACCTGTTTCGCCGACTGGTCGATGCGATCCTTCGGCCGACGGTCATGGGAACCCGTATCTCGGTGAAAGTTCGCTTCCATAAGGACGCCGATAAGCTTCCATGACCGGTGCGGCCGAAACATGCCGCCGTTGCCTGCCGTCATCATTTCGGTTTCAGGTCACCGCCATGGCGGGCGTCGGACGCGGATCGATGCGATCCGCAATCGCGCGCCAGTCCAAACACCATCCGCCTGGGGCTTGCCGCTTCGCCACGAGCGACCACGACAGCCAAGGGGGCAGGCGAGGCGGTCAGGCACCACCCGAACCGCCTGCAGTCGACGTTTTTCAATAGGTAAGACGACTTGCGCGAACCATTTCCTCGATCCACCCGGTCAGCAGCGTTGAATATGTCCGCTGATGCTGCGGGTCGCGCATTGCGTGGGTTGCCCCGTGAATGATCCGGTGGCTCAGCGAATTCGCCTTACCGAACGCCGCCTGGATCGCGACGATCGTCTGATGCGGAATACGATCATCATTTTCGGATTCAACGATGAGCGCATCGCCCTTAAACCGCGCGCAGGCCGCGAGAGCGCGATCCTCCTCGATCGGGCAGGGCTGCTCGCGGTACGCGCGAACCTTGTCCTTATCGAGCCTGGCCTTGGGGATGTCCCACTGCGCGTCAGGATAGAGCGCTGGAACCCGCATCGCCAGCCAGCGCACGGGACGATGTGCGGTCAGAAGCATGGCGAGATATCCGCCATAGCTCGTGCCCACAACGCCGATCGCGTCGCGATCGATGAGCGGCTGCAAGGCTAAATAGTCATAGGCCGCCAGAACATCTTCCAAGCCGTCCTTGCGGGTCACCGCATCTTGCCGGGCGTCGCTCCCCGCATGGCCGCGCAAGTCGAAGGTGAAGCAGATGCACCCCAGACGGGCGAGCTCTTCGGCATGACCAAGATCCTCCGCCTGATCGCCGCCCCAACCGTGGATGAACAGGAAACCCGGCACAGGAGCTTCAGGCTTGAGCAGCGTTCCCACGATCTTGTCATCGCCGACCGAAAGCCTGACCCGATTTTCGTCTAATGCGCTCAGATCATTCACATGAGCCTCATCGTATATTTGGTCATGGCGCCGACCTGCGGGTCGACACTCTGATAATATAGGGTCGCGCCCAGCGGCGGCTCAACAACATCATAGATCTCGACCGTAGAGCAACGGACCGCCTCGGTGGCGGGCTCGGCGGCCAGAGCCTTGAACGCGGCGATCTCGGCGCCGCTGGCGCCGCCAATCCGCCACGACTGCTCCAATATTGCTATGCGGCGCAGACCTTGGCTATCGGTGCCTTCGATGACGTCATAATTTCGTCGGCTAAAGCGAATGTCGGGGTAGGCCGCTTGAGCGGCCTCATCAAATAAGGTCGCGCATGCAACGGCCTTCGCCAGAGACACGGGAAGTTGCAGTCCCGCCAGAACGTCGAAGCCGCCTCTGACCGCGTAGAGGTCTGACCCACCATAGACCTCGCGGCCCTGGTGATCCGTAGTGAGGTTCTGGCTGCCCCAGTAGCTGATCTGATGCGCGCCGAGCGATACGCTTCCCACACTATAGGTCACGACGTCGCTTAAATTGGCTTCGAGGACGATCCCGCAATTCGCGATCATTCTCGCATCCTCCTGCGCCAGACAGCGATCAAGATCCGTTTCAGTCCGGACGACATACTGGCCCAACCCGGCTTTTCCACATACATCCTTGACGCGCACCGGCCCCCTTTCAAGCAAAAGCCGCCCCGCACGCCGCGCGTCCTCGATCGAAAACGCTGTGAACCCCTCCAGCGCAGCATCGCCGAGCCGCCTGGCCATCTCCGTCGACCATTCGAGAGGCCGGGTCGCCTCCTCGTCGACCAGGCCATGCGTGATAGCCTTGGTCGCGACAAAGGCTGCCGGGACCATGCCGCCAAGGATCATCAGCTCGCTGTGCGCGGCCGTGCTGGCCGACGCAACGATCGTATCGCCGGGCACAAGCAGGATCCGGCCTTCCAAGGCTTCGGCACGTTGCGCCGGACCGCGGACCGGTATGCCCAGAAACTGCGCGATTTCGCTGAGCAGTTTGCTGCGTGATGCCTGGTCATGGACGTTGCCGGTCCGTCCCTCGTCGGCCAACGCCGCCACGGCGCTGGGAAGGGGAGGATGGCACCGGGCATGCGATGCGTCGGATATATGCCACCTCAAGTCGATCATGCTGAGAGACCTTTCGACCACGTCGTCTTACAACGTGGCGGCTCTCGGGTAGTTCAGCGGTCCTTAACCCATAGCAGGTCGATTTCCGGCCTCGCGTTGAACGGCTCTAGACCGCATCACCGACGCACGGCGGCCGTGGCGTGATCTGGCGATCATGCCAGCTGCCATCTGCTATCGGCGCAATTCAGGGCGTTGCGGGTGCCGCAGCCTTCAACTGTTGTGTCGCGGAGCCGGTGGGCCGAACACCGACCAGCCGGTGTGATGCACCAGCATCTCCAGAGCACGCACGCCCAATATTGAATTGCCATGCTGGTCGAGATTGGGCGACCATACGGCGATCGAAGCGACTTCAGGCACCACCGCCAGAATCCCACCGCCGACACCGCTCTTGGCCGGCAATCCCACACGTAACGCAAAATCGCCCGATCCGTCATAATGACCACATGTCATCATCAGCGCGAGGAGCTTGCGCATTCGCATCGCCCTTTGGCAATCTTCAGTCCCGCCATCCCTTCGCGTCCTGGCGAGGAACAGGCTTGCCTGCGACAGCTCGGCAACGTCGAGCGATATCGCGCATTGCCGCACATAGGCCGACATCACGTCGTCCGGCTTCGACCGCAGATTGTCGTGGTGCCTCATGAAGCTCAGCATCGCGCGGTTGAGGTCGCCGCCTTCGTCCTCACTCGCCAGTACCGCACGATCCAGCGACACGTTGCGCCCCAGCTCGCGTTTCACGAGATCTGTGACCGCACCGCGCGCGCAACCCGCCTCGATCATCGCGTCAACCGTCACCAGCGCCCCGGCATTCACGAACGGATTGCGGGGAATGCCCCGCGTGCGCTCGAGATCGATGATCGAGTTGAACGGGTCGCCCGACGGCTCGCGACCGACCCGCTTGAAGATCTGCTCGCCCATCGCGCAGAGCACGATCTCGAGCGTAAACACCTTGGCGATGCTCTGCAGGGGGAAGGGTGTGTCCGCCCTACCGCCACAAAAGGTCTCACCGTCGATCGTCGTGACCGCTATGCCAAAGGGGCCGGGCTCCAATCCGCTCTCTTTGGCATCGGCGCTCGCTTCGATCTCCGCCGCATGCGCCGAGATCTCTGCTGCGATTTCCTCGAGGATCGAGCCAAGATCGCTCGTGCCACTGCTGCTCATGCCACCCCGACCTGGACCCGATCGGGGAAATTTCTCGCCTCACTCATGCAATGTCCTTCCGATCTCGATGCCAGCTGAACGAATGACAGCTTGGATGGCTCATAGTCGGCTATTGGAAATCGCCGCCGACATGCTTTGAGCAAGTCGCTCGCAAACCTTGTGTCTTGCTTGTCGGGTGTCAAAGGCGCTCGACCTTCTCCCGACGCTCGAGCGCGCGACCGCGGTGTCGGGGTCTGCTGAAGAGCCTGATCGCAACGGCCCCGGCCGCCACGGGAAGCAGCAGCAGCGCCATCGCAAGCGGCACGATCGTTTCGATGCTGGCTCCCCAGGTTGCAACCCTCGACCCGGCAAAATAACCGGGCGCCATGAGCGCCGGCACCCACAACAAGGCGGACAGGATGTTGGCGGCCTGAAACCTGCTCTGCGGCATAAGCAGGACGCCTGCCACGACCGGGACCGTCGAGCGGACCGGGCCCAGAAAACGCCCTAAGAGCACCGAGGCGAAGCCATAGCGACGGAAGAATAGCCGAGCGCGGGCAAAGGCAATGCGGTGGTTTCTCAGCCAGCGTTGACGGTAGATGGCCGGTCCCATGCGGCGACCCACGGCATAGGACACCCAGTCACCCAGGATGGCGCCCATGATGGCGAATGCGATGATGGGGGCCGGATCGAGTATCCCAGCGCCCATCAAGCCACCGACCGCCACCATCAAAGCGATCGCCGGTACGAAAAGCCCCACGATCAGCAGCGATTCCAGAAAGGCAAGCAGGCCGATGATCGGACCACTCCAGCCCGCGTGGCGCGCGATGACATCGAGAAGCCATGACGAGAGATCTGCCATTATGCGTTATCTTAGCCTTCAATTGCGCATGGCTCGAACCCTGGCGGGCCGATTGGGAGACCGAGGGAGCCACAGGGCCGATTGACCTCGCTGGGGGGTCCTGCGCCCGACGTCTTCGCCCGCTGCTGGCTTGCAGCCGCCCGCGTTCAGCTCCTGGGGTCCCGAGACCGTGTGGCCGTAGCGACCAGCACTGCGCTCGCAAGAAGGATCGCGGCAACGAGGCCGCCGATCGCCAGCAAGCCGCCGCTGGTGATTTCCGTCATCACGCGCAGCGAGCTCTTACCTATTTGAAGGTCGATGCCGGCACGTTGTACCGGTACCTCTATATTGGAGTTCATCGTGTCCCAACGCGCATGACGTAAGCGAGTTCAGTCGGCCTGGCGCGCGGCTGAAGATCCAGCCGATCCGCTCCGTCGCTATCGAGAGCGGGGGCGCTCGCCGCGTTGCGATGTACCCGGCACATCAAGGTGAGAGACCCTTACGAAACGCTGTCCTGGTGGCTATTCGTTTCCGAATTGTCTCGTCAGAGCCGGGTAAAGAAGGGCTTGTTCGAGGCTGATACGCTCCTTCATCCACGCCCTCATCGATTGCGATGCCGCGCAATAGGCGGCCCAGTTGGCTTCGATCTCGCGCGTGGTCCAGTGACTGATATGATCGGAAGAAACCGCCTGACGACCACGGCCCGTCTGACGCAATTCGACGATCGCGGGGTCGGGCTCTACGGCAAGCAAAGCGGGATATACCTTACCTTCCAGATGCGCCGTCCTCGCGCTGCTGGCGCGCGTCAACGCCAGTCGAGCGGCATTGACCATCGGCATGTCAGGACGCGGTCGACGCGTCTCCACTCCAAGCGCCTCGATGCGAAGGAGCAATTCCGCGTGGAGCTGTTGGAGGACGACAAGCATTTGACGCGCTTAACGGGCGAATTTTATCTCTGTTCAATGACCGGCGCCTTTTTCCGGCTCGGTTAAGGCGGCCAGACCAGCCTTCGTCTGCTTTTCAGATGCGCTCGGCGTTTGAGGGCGTGACGACCGGCTTGTCGTCTTTGATCAGGCCATCCCCGCCCAGCGGTCGCCCCTTGTCGTCGACCACCGGCTCGCCATCGCCCTCTGGCGCGGGTGCAGTGCGACCGTTCTGGCCCTCATCGCGCTCCAGCGTATCCTTCGGCCGCGCATCGCTGCCTTCAACATGATCGCCGGTCGATTTTTCGGTCTCGGAGCGGTCCATAGCTACCTCGCAGATTGGCACAGCGTCAGAACAGGCGAAGGCTGGCTTGCGTTCCCCGGCCGGCGCGCGACGCCCGATGCCGTAAAGCTATGGTCGGCTGTTCCGGCAGGCATTGGACCCCACCGAGTACATGGCCCCCGCGCGAGGCGACTCAGCGGTGCGTCTCGCATCGGACGCTCGGCCAGGGCGACGCGCCGTCGGCTGGCGCGAATGACCGCAAGTGCAGAGCGCTGTAATCCGCCTGATCGGTCTTCACAGTTCGGCCAGCGCCCGCGGCTCGTGGATAGGGCATCCATTGAATCGCGAACGATAGGCGGTCGAGAACTGATAGGGCCGCCTGCGCGCGCGATTTACTCCACCCAGTGGCTGATGGGCGGCCAGGCCGTGCCACGGACTAAAGGACAATTTGTCTTCGAGCGCTTCGCTTTCGCCGGGAATCCACGCCTGCTGCGGGTCGACTATGAGCGTCGCGACGGAGCGATAGGGGCTCGCCTCCTCGTCCCATATGATCGAAGGGTCCTCGATCGGCATCGTCTCGAGATCGGTGCACAATTGAACGCGCAACTCCCAGCGCGCCCCCTGCGCGATCAGTTCGCGGTTCATATCTTGACGGATCGCGTCCGGACGATCGGTCGCGTCGATCACGACATCGGCGAGATCGGAAAGGGGGGCGAGCGGCGCCAGCTGGAATTTCGCTATATAGTCGCCGTACCGATAAGGCGTCTGGCTGAAGTATGTGGCGCCCAGCGGATGGACCGGCTTGGCACCGCCCAGACTGTTGAGCAGCGTCGAGCTCCCACCCAATGCTTCCGCCCCCGCCTCAAAGGCGCGCAATATCGATGACAGCGCCTTCTTGGCGCCTTCGGCCTTGTCGGTCGTAGCCGCCAGCATCTTGAGGTTGCCGAGAAACTGTTTTGGATCGGACGCTGCGAAAGCCGGTCCGTTCACCATGATGAAGTCCTGGGTCGCATCACCTTCGGACCCGGCAAGCCGGTCACCCTCAACGTTGAGGATTTTCACCGCGACGCCGCGCGGGAGGCGGACGGCGTCATCGAGAATGTCGCCTGCATTGGTCGAAAAGCGCAGGATCGCGTCATAGCGTCCAGCGCGTGCAAATAGGCCCTGCGCCAGCTCGGGTGGGAGCCCATCGGCAATCTCCAGCGTGCCACGCGCAAGGCCATGACCCTTGGCGTGAACCGATCGAACAGCATGGCCATAATCGGCGGAGGTCGTATCGAGTATCTTGCCGAACTGCTCTTCGAGCGACGCGATCGTCTGCGCCTCGTCAGGCTCGATCTGCTCGACGTCGGATGTGAAGCGCACGGGCTCGCTCATGCTCGGTCTCGCCTGAAGTGTTGAGATCGCTGAACCAATCGATCGTCGAACCGTTCCGCTTGGGCCACTTAACCACAGTGTGGCAGCCAGATCGCGGGGGCAAATGAGCAAGCAATCTCCGGACAAGCCGCGGATCAGCCCTTTCAAAGGCCCTGCAGGCGGATGGGGCTCGGTCCGTTCGCTTGCCGAGATCCTGCCCCGCGAGCGCGTCGCCCCCGAGACATTTGTCGAACTCGCGCGGCAGAACAAGCCGGATGGTTTCGCGTGCGTCAGCTGCGCCTGGCCAAAACCCGCCGATCATCATCCGGCCGAGTTCTGCGAAGAAGGGGCGAAGGCGACGGCGTGGGAATTGACCACGCTGCGCACCACGCCGGACTTCTTTCAGAAGCACACGCTGACCGCGCTGCGCGGCTGGCGCGACTATGATCTCGAGCAGCATGGCCGGCTCACCCACCCGCTGCGCTACGACGCGGCCACCGACAAATATGTCGCCTGCGACTGGGCCGAGGCGTTCGACGCGATCGGTGCGGCCCTTCGGCCGCTCGACCCGAAGTCGGTCGTCTTTTATTCGTCGGGACGGACCAGCCTGGAGGCCTCGTACATGTACGGGCTGATGGCCCGGATGTATGGCAACCAGAACCTCCCCGACAGTTCCAACATGTGCCACGAGTCGACCTCGGTCGGCCTGAAGGCGGCAATCGGGGTTCCCGTGGGCACCACCCGGCAGGAGGATTTCGCCATATGTGACGCGATCCTCTTCTTCGGGCAGAATGTCGGATCGAATGCGCCGCGGATGCTCCATGATCTGCGTAAGGCGCGCAAGCGCGGGGTGGAGATCATCACCTTCAATCCGCTCCGGGAGCGGGGGCTTGAGCGCTTCACCGATCCGCAAAACCCGATCGAGATGGCGACGCTGGATGAGACGATCATCTCGACCCAATATCATCAGGTTAAGGCCGGTGGTGACATTGCGGTGATGACCGGCATCGCCAAATATCTGATCGCATGGGACGATGCGAAGGCGCCGGGCGAGGCCGGTGTGCTCGATCACGACTTCATATCCGAACACACGAACGACTTTAGCGCGTTCGCCGCCAGGGTCCGCGCGACCGAATGGAGCGATATCGAGCGCGAATCCGGTCTTGATCTGGCCGCAATCGAAAATGCCGCGCGCGTCTACGCCCGGTCGAAGGCGGTTCTCGCTATTTACGGCATGGGGCTTACGCAGCATGTCAAAGGCGTTGAAAACGTCCGCATGGTCGTCAACCTGCTGCTGATGCGCGGTAATATCGGCAAGCCGGGTGCGGGGCCTATGCCCGTGCGGGGTCATTCCAACGTCCAGGGCCAGCGCACCGTCGGCATCACCGAAAAGACCGAGCTGGCGCCGGTCGACAAGCTCAGGGAACTGTACGGCTTCGATCCGCCTGCCGAAAAGGGCCTCGATACGGTGGCGACCTGTCGCGGTGTCATCGACGGAAGCGTGAAGGCGGTCGTTGGGCTCGGAGGGAACTTCCTGCGCGCCGTGCCCGAGACGGTGGCCATGGAAAACGCATGGCCTCGCCTGGAGCTGTCGGTCCAGATCGCAACAAAGCTCAACCGCAACCACCTCTTTGCCGGTCGTCAGACCTATCTTCTGCCCTGTCTCGGACGGATCGAAGAAGATGTTCAGGCGACCGGTCCGCAAGCCGTGTCGGTCGAGGACTCCACCAGCTGCATCCACGGCTCGCGCGGCAAGGTGAAGCCCGCCAGTCCGCACCTCCTGTCGGAACCTCGGATCGTCGCCGAAATCGCAAAGCGGATCGTGCCGTCCAATCCGCGCGTCGACTGGGATATCTGGGTCGCGGACTATGCGCGCATCCGGGACGCAATCGAAGCGACCTATCCCGAGATCTTCGAGGATTTTAATGCGCGCCTGTTCACCCCCGGTGGATTCTGGAAGGGTAATAAGGCGGCCGACCGCATCTGGCTGACGCCCAGCGGCAAGGCCGAGTTTTTCGTACCCACCGGATTAAGCGCCACGGGATTCGCAGATGCCGAGGGGCGTTACCGGCTTATCACGCTACGATCGAACGACCAGTTCAACACGACAATCTACGGCTATTACGATCGCTTTCGTGGAGTGAAAGGAACGCGCGATGCTCTGTTCATCAACGTCGAGGACATGGCGGCCGCGAACCTGTGCGAGGGGCAGATCGTCGCGCTCGAATCCGATGCCGGCGATGGGATGCGTCGACGGCGCGACGGGCTCATTGTGACGCCGTACGACATTCCGCGCGGCTGTCTGGGCGCTTATTATCCCGAGGCCAATATCCTTTTGCCCTTGGAGCATCACGCCGCAGAGAGCCATGTTCCGGCGGCGAAGTCGGTGCCCGTTCGCATCGTTATCTGAGAGGATTACGCGCGTCCCGGTCAAAGCGGGTCGGATCGAGACTGCGTGCCCTACGGCGATTTTGTATGGGCTCGCCGAAATGCTGGGCCCGAATATCTTTCCAGTCCGTTGGGAGGATAAGGAGAACAGCTATGGCATCACAGCCTCCCTCACCCGTTGAGTTTCCCGCCGATACGCCGATCGATGATCCCATCCCGTCGCCCGTCGATCCGGACCCCGGCGCACCGGCCGATCCTACGCTGCCCGAAATCCCGGCACAGGTCACCGCTTCATGAGATTAGAGCAAGAGAAACAGGTGCACTTGTCGACCGAGGAAGCCCGGGCCGGTGCATCAACCCACACGACCCGCTATGTCCTCACATGGGGGCTAGCGCTGGTGATCCTGGCTTTCATTGCAATCGTCGGGTTTTACGCACTGAGAACATAGCACCACCTTGGGCGGGTCTCGGCGAAGGCCACTCGCGCAAGGGGACGCCCGGACTATCGGGAGAGCAACTTTAACCCGATGTGCCACGTCCCGATGAAAAGCGTCCAGCGCATGTCACGGTGATGACATCAGAGCGGCGTTCGATCGACGTGAAATGCAGGCTCACGCTCGCATTGCATCGCAATGGTCGCAGGCGGCGAGGGCGGCGGGGACATCCCGGCGCGACCACGCCGCACGCCTTCAAAGATCACACAAAACAGCGCGCGGCGCAGCTCAGGCGAAGTTGCCGCCAAACGGCTCGCCGGTTTCCTTGATCTCTTCGACCGCATCATCGACGTCGGGGAGTTCGTCGCCGACCGTGTCCGTCAGCGGCGTCTCCGAAGCGTCATCTTCTGTGGTTTTGATCATCATGCCGGGCTCCGATGCTTTAGTCAGGGTGTCACGGCGCTCGTGGCGGAAACCGATGCGCCCGCCGGGCCGGTTCCGCAGCCGTGAAGGCCGTACATTGTCTCGATCACCTTCTGCGCCTGCCGATAGCTCAGCCGGTGCGACGCCAGCCGGCGGCCGATGTCGTCCATCGCGGTCTTCCTTGCAGCATCATTGCTTATCGTCTCGGGACAAACAAAGGATGCGTTGATCGCCTGCAGGTCGGCGGCGAGGTCGGCCTGCGCAGAGGCAGGACCAGGCAGGGCGATCAATGTCAGGCCGAGCAACGGGATAGTCAACGCACACTTCGTCATAGTCGCACCGTTTGCTTGTGAGGGTAGGACCGTCTGCGCGGAAAATTGTTCCCTGGCCTAAAGAGTAGGGCCCTAGCCTGGCTATGATCGGCGCGCTGCAGTGGCGCACCTACCCGCCCAAGACGCGCTCAGGTCTACCCGGACCGTCTGAGGCATAAAAATCGCTGCGGGTCAGCTATAAGGCTGCAACGACTTTGCTGATCCCTGCGGATGGCGGGACGCTAGCCGCCCATGGCTTTGCGTTTTGTGATCTCTACAGGAGCTGAGCCCGCCAGCCGGGCTGCATCGGCCTCGCGCTGCCGCACCGCCTTGCGATTACGGATCATCGTGAGCAACATCCACGCGCCGAACAGAAACGGACCCAGGCTGGCGGCGACCTCTGAAGCAAAAGTTGCGCTCATATGATGTGTCATCCTCGCCCCTTTTGAACAACGAACATCACGGCGGTCTTCGGGTTCCCGACGCTCAACAAAGTGATAGCCAGTGCTCGGATCCGGATGGGAGCAGCCATCTCGCATTCTGAGCGCCTATGGGGGGGGCGCGGCGAAAGGGGTCCATCGAACCTACGTGATTGCGCTGGGCCACCCGTCGTCATCGCTCGCCAAGATGGCGGCAGCCAAGCCCGCGCCGCCCTCGGTTCCCCTCCCGACGTCACCGTCTCGGCAGGTCAAGGCTGACGCTCAAGACGTTCGGCCGCGCCATCGGCACCCTCGGCCCGGGCAGATTCAATTTTCATTTCGCGGGTCGCGCGTTCGGAAAGTTCTTCCTGCGCACGGGTCATCCGACGGTTGCGGATGAGCGCGAAAGCTAGCGCCGCGCCGAGCACCAGCGGGCCCAGAATGGTAATGACGCTCCACAGCGCGCCACCATCGCCGAAAAGGTTCATGATACTCTCCTATTTTCCTGCCCAACGGAGGCGTGTTGGCCGAGTTCCCCTCGTTACGGCCCCATTGCCGACAAGTTGACATCTGATTTTGCCCATTAGTCTCGCGGAGATTGATGGTTTGCGTTTGCGTCATGCCGCAATCGCGATGGCCCGCTCGGGGTCACCGTCACAGCTATTGGCCTACAGACTGGCACAGTGTGATTGGCGGCTCACGCTTCGCCAAGCTATCCCGAGATCGTCCAACCCTTGCGACCGTGATGCGCGGATAGGCTGATCACGCAGTAGTCGGCGCCACTTGCCGACCGCCCGAGCTTTCTGATTGATCCGCCTGAATAGCCGCCGTGGCCGCGCCCCGGACATTTTCACGAAACGGCATGGAGCCGCTTGACCAATCCCGCGCGTTCGAGCGTCATGCGCCTCACTGTCACCCATCGCACCGTCTACCGCTATCATCGTCCGGTGCGGCTCCAACCCCATCGCCTGCTTGTCACGCCCCGTTCCGGGGCGGAACTTCGTCTGTTGGACCTCTCGATCGATACGGGCGGGACCGCGACTGTAAACTGGACCGACGACGTGTTCGCCAACCGCATTGCCACCCTCAGTTTCACCTCTCCAACCGACATGCTTGCCATTGTCGTCGCCGCTACGATCGAACACGACGCGCCGCCTTATCCGGTTTTCCCCATCGCCGTCGGTGCGCATCATTATCCGTTCGCTTATTCGCCCGACGATCAGGCGGATCTCGGAGCGCTTACCATGCCACAGAGTGGTGACGGCGCCGCGAAGGTTCTGGCCTGGGCGCGCGGTTTCATCGCTGGCGAGCCCACGGATACGCTTGCCCTTCTCAAGGATCTCAACGCGGGGCTACGTTCTGCGATCACCTATCGGGTCCGTGAAGAGGAAGGTACCCAGGCGCCAGCTCAGACCCTCGCGCTCGCAAGCGGCTCGTGCCGCGACATCGCAGCGCTTTTCATCGACGCCGCGCGGCACCTGGGGTTCGGGGCCCGTGCGGTTTCGGGTTATTTCTACGATCCGGACCAGGCCGCTGCCGATCCCGGCTCTACCCACGCCTGGGCCGAGATTTACCTGCCTGGCGCTGGCTGGATCACGTTTGATCCGACCCACAATCGCGTGGGAGATGCGCAGCTGATTCCGGTCGCGGTTGCCCGGCATAATCGCCAGATCCTGCCTGTCACCGGCGGTTATACCGGGTCGCCCGAGGACGCCGCGGGCATTGCGGTATCGGTTCGCGTGTCTCGCGGCTGATCGAGTTCGCTCGCGCCATCGTCGTCCGACGCACGTTCGCATTTCTCCGGCGCCGCTGCCCATCGCACGGGCGCGAGCGCCACCTACATGCGCCATTCCATCGGGCGCCCAACCGCCGGAATCGGCTGGTCGTCGATGCGAGTCCAAAACGCCCTCGCTACGAACCATGGCAGGTAGACCGGGTCGGACCGCCAGATATCCACATCTCTGGAAAAATGATCGGCGCGACGCCACGCCGGACACAATCTGCCCCAGCATTCCTCTACGCAAGGAGTCAAAAACTGATGGGTGTATTACTGGAGGGTCGGTTTGCGCTGGTGACAGGGGGTGGCCAGGGCGTCGGGCAGGGCGTGGTGCGCGCCTTTGCCGATGCGGGCGTGAGCGGCGTCGTCATAGCGCAGCGCAACCGCGATCAGGGCGAAGCGGAAGCGCAGCATCTGCGCGACAGCTTCGGCATCGACGCGCACTATATCGCCACCGACGTCACCCGGCGCGCCGATGTCGAGGCGATGATCGCCGCGACGATCGATCGGTTCGGTCGGCTCGACATCCTCGTCAACAATGCCGGCGGCAGCTTCGCCAAGCGGATCGAACAGCATAGCGACGAGGACATGGCCGCCGCGCTCGACCTCAATTACTGGTCGACCTTCTGGGCGATGCGCGCCGCCTTTCCGGCGATGAAGGCGCAGGGCTATGGCCGGATCATCAACATGGGCTCGCTCAACGGCGTCAACGCGCACATGTTCACCGTCGCCTATAATGTCAGCAAGGAGGCGGTGCGGGCGCTCAGCCGCACCGCGGCGGTCGAGTGGGGCGGGCACGGCATCACCGTCAACGTGATCTGTCCATCGTCGATGAGCCCCGCCGCGATCGCCTATTTCGATGCCAATCCCGAAATGAAGACGCGCCTGCTCGAACAGGTGCCGATCGGCCGCTTCGGCGATGCCGAACAGGATATTGGCCCGGCCGCCGTCTTCCTCGCCAGCGAAGGCGGGCGGTTCACCAACGGCAACACATTGTTCCTGGGTGGCGGCACCCATATCAACGGTGTGTCGTGGCGCCCGCAGGTCGACGACTGATGACCTAGACCATTTGGATGATGAATTGGCGCTTTCATACGGGCAGGCCGATGCGGGGCAGCGTATGAAGGTGGGAGAGAATATGGGCTCGTCCAGGCCAGATCGTGCATCGGGAACGCAGAAGGCGCGCGCGGGCGTGAAATCCTGCCTGCGCACCGTGGAGGTCATCAACTTCTTCATGGGGGTTTCGGCCCCGGTGCGCACCACCAAGGTCAGCGAGGCGCTGGGCATTCCCAATTCGAGCGCGGACGAGATTTTGCGGACGCTCTCGGTCAGCGGCTTCCTGAGCTACAATGCGGTCTCGAAGCTCTATTCGCCGTCGTACAAGCTGGTCGCGAACGTGCGGACGATCGAGCGCAACTTCTTCGGCGAGGATGCGATTGCCGGGCTGATGGCCGATCTGCGCGCCGAGACCGGCGCCACCGTGATCGTCACCCAGCAGAATGATTGCTGGGTCGATCCGGTCGCGCTCGTCACCGGCGATTGGGTCGAGCAGGACGAGCGCTATCCGGCCGAGATGGTCTGCCATGTCGGCAATATGTGGCGCCCGAGCACCAATTTCGCCGCCGCGATGCTGACGCGGCACAGCAATGTCCAGCTTGCTGACCTGACGATGCGGACCCAGCAGATGGGCATCGGCCCCGACGGCCCGTCGATGTTCGAAGCATTGGTCGACAAGGTCGAGCGCACCCGCGCGCGCGGCTATGCGGTCCATCGCCGCAATGGCGCCAGCCCGGTGGATTCGATCGCGATCCCGCTGATCGTCACCCACGCGGCCTCCCCGCACGCGATCGGCGTGGTCGGTCCGCGGTTGTTTTCTTGCGAAGCCGATGAAAAGCGGATCGCTCGCACGGTGCAGCAAGTGACGAGCCGCCATCTCGATCGCCTCAACGGCGTGAGCGCGACGGCGCACTAATCGGCATCAAGGCCGGCGATGCTCGACCTGAGCAGATAGACGAGCTGCGACTGGCGGCGGGTGCCGGTCTTTTCGAAGATCGCGCGCAGATGCGATCGCGCGGTGTTGTAGGCGATGCCGAGCTGCTGTGCGGACTCGGCAAGGCTGCTTCCGGCCGCAAGCGCGGTGGCGAGCAAAGCTTCGGCCGGCGTCAGGCGGAACAGGTCGCGCAGCACGCCGGGGCTCAATTGCCCGGCGAGCGACGGATCGGCGATGAACAAGGCGAGCGCCGCCCCGCTTGCCGCGAGATAGTCAGGCGCGGGCACCGCACGCGCAATCGCGCCCAATTCGGGCGCCCCGGACGGGCGCGATATGCGGATGCGCGCGGCGCGATCGAGCGGAGGCGGCGCGGCGAGCAGCCGATCGAGCTGCGTTGCCGCTACGCGATCGGCGATGCGCAGCCGCCCCTGGAAGGTGGAGAGCCCGTCACCCTGCGCCAGCAGAGCCTCCGCGCCGCGATTGGCGCGGACGACATGGCCGTGGCGATCGAGGATGAACATGGCGAGCGCGAGTTGCTCGATCGCGTCGCGATACAACCCTTCCTCAGCCGCCTTCGCCTGGCTCTGCGCGAACAGGCGGATCGCGATCCGCAAATGAGGTACAAGGCCCTGCAAGAGTGTGCGCCGATCGGGTTCGAAGGCGGGTCGCGGATCGTCGCGCGTGATCCGCAGGCGCGCCTCGAACCCCGCGCCCTCGCGCAGATCGACGCCCAATATGCTGCCGCTGTGACCCCGATCGAGATAGGCGCGGAACTCGGCATTGATCGTGCCGGCGGTGACGAAGTCCGAAAAGGCGGTCACTTCGCCTTCGGGCAGGCCGACGAACGGATCGCTGCGAAACATCTGCTCGGCATAGAGTTGCGCCGATTCCGGCAGCGTCGGGGGGCTGGCGATCAGACCCGGCCCGCGATAGCCGGGCGCGGTCAGGATCAGCGCGGCGAAATCGGCGCCGGTCGCCGAAGCGAGCGCGCGTAGAAAAGCCTCCCACGGCTGCTTGTCGGCAAGGCTAGCGTAAAGCGCCTCGACGAGCGCGAGAAGGCGATCGGCGTCGGGCATCGCCGCGCGATCATGCCTCCATCGGGGGATAATCGGTATAGCCGACCCGATCGTCGCCCATGCCGGTGTAGAATGTCTTGCGGTTTGCGCGCGCCAGCGGTGCCCCGGCTTTAAAACGCGCCACGAGATCGGGATTGCCGATGAAGGCATAGCCGAACGACGTGGCATCAACCGTGCCCGCCGCGATCAGATCGCGCGCCTTGTCCAGCGTCAGCCCGTTATTCTCGATGACGGGGCCGGACCAGTTCGCCTTGACCAGATCGAGCGCGTCGAAGCCTTCGTTCGGCAGATGGATCAGGTGGCAATAAGCCAGCCCGATGTCGTCGATCGCGCGGAGCAACGTCGCATAAGTGTCTGCCGGATCGGCGTCGGCCATGCCGTTGAGGGTGATGCCGGGGCAGATGCGGAAGCCCACCCGGCCCGGCCCGATCGCGTCGGCCAGCGCGCGCAAAGTCTCGACCACGAAGCGCACCCTTTTAGCGGCGTTGCCGCCATATTCGTCGGTGCGCTGGTTGCTGTTGGACGACAGGAACTGCATCGGCAGATAGCCGCTCGCGCAGTGCAGCTCGACCCCGTCGATCCCCGCCGCGCGGGCATTGCGCGCGGCCGCGACATAATCGGCGATCACGCCTGCGATCTCGTGAGTCTCCAGCGCATCGGGCACCTCGGTCGGCTGCGGCGTGCCGTCGGGGCCGGGGATTGGATCGGGGCAGGGGATCGCCGACGGTGCGACGGTGCGTGCTTCGGGGGCCTTGTTCGCGCGCACGCTGGCCCGGCCGCAATGCATGAGCTGGATGACGATCCGCCCGCCTGCGCCATGCACGGCATCCGCCACGCGACGCCAGCCTTCGACCTGTTCGGGCGAATGAATGCCGGGCGTGCGCCAATAGCCCTTGCCGTCGGGTGAAGGCTGGGTGCCTTCGCTGACGATCAGCCCCGCGGTCGCGCGCTGGCGATAATAGTCGACCATGATCTCGGTCGGCTCGTCAGCCGGGCCGGCACGGTCGCGCGTCATCGGCGCCATCACGATCCGATTGGCGAGTTCCAGATCCCCCAGCCGGACGGGCGAAAAGATGTCGGTCATGCGATCCTCCTGCGCCGATACCAAGACCGTATGGCCAGCGCGTGCCAGCGACGGGCGGCAGCTTTCCACATCCTTGCAAAAGCTTTCGTGCTCTCAGCGTCGGACGTCATCTGATCCAAATGGATGATGTGCGGAAACACCCCGTTACGCATTTTCCGAAGCATCGAAGAACATAGGCCGGGAGAGAAAGTTCGTGGTTTCAGAAACGTCGATCGGCGGAGGCGAGCCGATCCAGACCGAAGTGCTGGTGATCGGTGCGGGCATCGGCGGCATCTATGCCGTCCACCGCTGCCTGGAGGAAGGGCTGGGTGTGGTCTGCCTCGAGGCCGCGTCGCATGTCGGGGGCGTGTGGCATCACAACCGCTATCCAGGCGCGCGGGTGGATATCGAGAGCTTCGATTATTGCTTCCACTTCTCGCCCGAAATCTATCGCGACTGGCAATGGTCCGAACGCTATGCCGCGCAGCCCGAACTGTTCCGCTACCTCGAATATGTCGCCGATCGCACCGGTGCGATCGATCATATCCGCTTCAATGCGCGCGTCGTCGCGGCGAATTGGAAGCCGGCCGATGCCGAATGGCATGTGCGCACCGATACGGGGACCAGTTATCGCGCCCGCTTCGTCCTGATGGCGACGGGCAACCTTTCCGCGCCGCGCCCGCCTGCCTTCGAGGGTATGGAGAGCTTCCGCGGACAGATCATCGAAACCTCGTCCTGGCCCGGAGCGGGCGTCGACTGGCGCGGCAAAAGGGTCGGCATCATCGGCACCGGATCGTCGGGCGTACAGGCGATCCCGGTGATCGCAAAGGATGCGGCGAAGCTTACCGTCTTCCAGCGGACCGCCAATTATTCGGTCCCGGCACAGAACGGCCCGATGCAGGCCGACCGGCATCAGGCCGTGATCGACGACGTCTTGGCCGAACGCGCGCGGATGATGGACAGCTATGCCGGCATCAATGCCCTGATCCGCGAGGTGCGCCCGTCGACCGACTATTCGCCCGAAGAACAGCAGGCGGCGCTCGAACGCCAGTGGCAGGAAGGCGGGCAGGGCATGATGGCGGTCTTCGCCGACCAGCAGACCAATCCCGTTGCGGCCGAGTTGGTGTCGGAGTTCGTCCGTTCCAAGATCCGCCAGATCGTGCGCGATCCGATCACCGCCGAGACGTTGTGCCCCAAGGGTTTTCCGATCGGCGTGCGCCGGCTGGGCGTCGACACCGACTATTACGACACGTTCAACCGCGACAATGTCGAACTGGTGGATGTGAAGGCGGATCCGATCGTCCGCATCACCCCCAACGGGGTCGAAACCGCATCGGGCGAACATCCGGTCGACATCCTCATCTTCGCGCTCGGCTTCGACGCCTTCACCGGCGCGATCGATCGGGCGGGCATCCGCAACGAGAAGGGCGAGGCGCCGACCGATCGATGGAGACGCGGCCCGCGAACCCTGCTGGGCCTGATGATCGCCGGTTTCCCCAATCTGTTCATGGTGTCGGGGCCGGGCAGTCCTTCGGTGCTGGTGAACCTGATGCTGATGAACGAATATTCGATCGACTGGATCGTCGACTGCATCAAGTGGCTCGATGCGAAGGGTGCCCGCACGATCGAAGCGACGGTCGAGGCTGAGGATGCTTGGGTCGAGGAGGTCGCCAAGACCGCCAGCCATCGTCTCGCCGCGCGCATCCCCAACTGGATGACCCACCAAGGCGAGGACGGCAGCCGCGCCTTCATCCCCTATGCCGCCGGCCTCAAAGCCTACCGCGTCCACGCGGAAGGCTGCGTGAACGCTGGTTATGCGGGATTCCGAACGTCCCGCTGAACAGACCGTTGGCATGGGCTCGTCGCATGTTTCGCGTGGTCCTGATGCACCATAGCCTCGCCCTTAGGCTTGGGGGCCGGCACGAGGAGAGCTGTCACATGACCACCTTCGAGGGGCCTGCCCGGTCATCGGTGAAACAGCGATGATTTGTGGGACATTGTCGCGCGTCCGGCACCAGCTGCTGTGCTGACGCGTTTGGTTGCACAGCATGAGGAGATAAGAATGTCGCTGCTGTCGCCCGCTGAGGACGCTGTGGATATGAACGGCAAGCTGATCGTGCCCGACGATGTCCAGGACGCGATCCGCACGCTGATCCGGTGGTCGGGCGATGATCCCTCCCGCGAAGGCCTGGTCGACACACCTGCCCGCGTCGCGCGCGCCTGGCGGGAATATTGCCAGGGGACAAAGGAAGATCCGTCCCGCCACCTCAGCCGCACCTTCGAGGAGGTGGGCGGCTATGATGACATCATCCTTTTGAGGGCGATCCCGTTCCAGTCGCACTGCGAGCATCACATGGCTCCGATCATCGGCCACGCGCACATCGCTTACCTGCCTCGCAATCGCGTGGTTGGCATATCGAAGCTGGCCCGCGTCCTGCAGGGTTATGCCCGCAGACTGCAGATCCAGGAACGCCTGACGGCCGAGATTGCCGATTGCATCTGGAATCATCTCGAGCCGGTCGGCGTTGCCGTCGTGATCGAGGCCAGCCACGCCTGCATGACCGCGCGAGGCGTCCGCACGCCCGGGGTGTCGATGACCACCAGCCGAATGATGGGGGTGTTTCGCGACGACGAGCGCAGCCGCAAGGAAGTGCTTAGTCTGATGGGATTTGAATAAGGCTGACCCGAACAATAACCGGATCAGCCTTATTCTTTCACCGATCCCGCGCCCCCGCCACCGGCGATGGCGTTGTAGCGCCTTGAAGGAGAATGATGATGGCCAGCACGCCCCCCGATGACCCGGGACTGTCTCAATTGGACGTCGACGGCCTGCCCGAGGAGTCGCAGCCTCTACCGGAGGAGAATGAGGAGAATCCGCTCCGCGAGAACGAGAACCCCGATGATCTCGGCGAAGCGGAGGAACAGGCCGCCGAAGAACGCAAGGACGGCGGTTATCACTGAGCAGAGGCCGGGTGAGTCTCACCCATCGGCTATGTTGCGCACTCCCTTTAGGAGATTTGCCCTGCAGCACGCCCACCGTCGCGCCGCGCGCCGGTACACACGGTGGCTTTACCTGGCCCAAGAGTGACCCTCAGGACCGTGACCCACGCGCCCATCATTGTGTCAGCCCTGTTTGACGCAGAAGATTTCCAGTGGCTGGACGGTCTGCGCCGAGCGCATTTTCCGGCCGAGAGAAACCATATCGGCGCTCATCTCACCCTCTTTCATCATCTCCCGCCCTCGGTCGAAGGTGAGTTGAAGCAGCGACTGGCTGCATTAACCCGGCGTGGCCGGCCGCGCGCCACGGCGACCGGCCTGCTTAATCTGGGGAAGGGGGTGGCCGTGCGGATCGAGTCCCCGGACCTCAGCGAGATCCGCGATGAACTCGCCGATGCCTTCTCGTTCTTGCTCACTCCGCAGGACGCTGTCCGATGGCGACCGCATGTCACGATCCAGAACAAGGTCCAGCCGTTGGTCGCGAGAAGACTTTATGAAGGGCTTGGCGCGACCTTTACGTCCAGAGCGGTCAAAATCAGCGGACTTGCCGCATGGTGGTATCGCGACGGGCCCTGGGAGGTCTTGG
This sequence comes from Sphingomonas crocodyli, assembly GCF_004005865.1. Lineage (NCBI taxonomy): Bacteria > Pseudomonadati > Pseudomonadota > Alphaproteobacteria > Sphingomonadales > Sphingomonadaceae > Sphingomonas > Sphingomonas crocodyli. The sequence continues at coordinate 429,518 of NZ_SACN01000003.1, read as the reverse complement.
CAAGCTATTCATTCCGCTGATGGTATCCAATCGCTGTAAGGTCGCCGCGACGAGCCAAGCCGGGTGACGGCCCCATATGCTTGTTGGGAAGCTGGGGCCGTCTGGGGGATGCGAACGTCCGCCCTCTGTCGGGTCGGCAGGCTCGCAGGGCGCATGTACAGCATCAGGCAGATCGCGCAGTGCATTTGGTCACATTGGGTGGCGGACCAACGCCGCCCGTGCCGATCTCCATATCGTCGCCAGCGCGCGCTTAATGGCGCACCACGGGGGCCGGCTCCGTGGGCGTCGCAGCGGCGCCTGCCGCCGACATAGCGACCGCCGTGCCCGATGCTGGCCGGACATGAAAGCCATCGACGCGGTTGACGATCATGATCGCCACCAGGACGAAAATCGCGAAGGTAGCGAGAAAAAGCGTGTGTTTGACCGAGGACATTGAAGCTCCGTTCTCAAACCGCAAGCGCGGCGGCGAGGATGACGCGCAAGCGGCGCGCCGGTTCCTGGAGCAGAATTATGTCAGCCTGCGGAAACGCATGAGCAATGTCCTCCACGTGGGGCGCCATGACTAGGATTATCGGCGCGCAAGATCACCCTGTTCGTGATCGCGACGGTCAGGAGCGGTGCCCGCTTTGTCTGAAAAGCGGCTGGCGAGCGGGCGGCAGAAATATGATGAGGCCGACTTTAGCGGGCGCGAGGTCGGGCTTGCCCGCCGCGATAGTCTCTCAATCTTCCCTCGACACCTGCCTGCGCCGGCATCGCGAACCGCTGGTGATGCAGGGAGCAGGCGCGAAGGCTGAAGGCCCGCTCCGCCACAGGATCGCGAAGGAGTACGGAGCGGGCCAGAGGTCGTCGGATGCGCTACGACCTCCGCGGATCAACTGTCATCTGTCTCCCCGGTTACGAGCGTGACAGCGAAACTGATCTGCATCAGCGCATTAGCGCTGCGGGCGGCTTGCTATTGCGATAGGATGGCTCCGAGGCTCTCCCCACCACACCCCGGTGGTTTTCCCCAATCTAGGAGAGCCTCAACTCGCCCTCTCCAACCTCGTGACGAGGGAAATACCCTCTGATAGTCTTAAGGAAACGCCGTCGATGGACACGACGACGGATCAGAACAGGCGACGAGCCAGCTCGGCCAGCGCGCCGACCAGGCCGGCCGCCATTACGCACCCAATGATCGCGACCTCGATGGTTGACGTCCAACCCGGTTTGTCTGGCTCAGGCATGCTGATCAGCTAGCGCGCGAGCTTGATGGCGTGAACAGCCTTGTTTTATGGCATCGATAAAGATCGTCGCACTTTCCACGCAAGGAAAATGACGAACAGCGACAAACTGGTCCTGATGTGTGCCCAGGGCACCCCGATAAATGTAACCGGCCGCCCAGCAGCCCCGCCTGTTTAGCGCTGGCTCGATCTTCCAGTCCTGATCAGCTTCGGATTGAACCAGCACGACGCCGATCGCCTACACGCTCGCGGCGACGGACCGGCACTCGTCCAGTTGGGCGCTGCGCGACGTGCGAGGAACGCCATTATCCCGCTCGCCCTGGCGTACCGTTTGAGCATTCTGCATTTTAGGGCGCGGCGCAGCATTACCCGATTTTTCAAGATCTGCGATCGACGCAGCCCCATCATCGAGCGCGAAGCGGCCAAGACACGCCCCGATCCTTTCTGCGAAGGCTGTCGCTGTCGTCCTATCTCGCAGTGGGTGAAGCTCATTCATCGTCGCTGGAATCCTCACGCGTTGTCGATGCATCCCAGGCTTCAGCTGTCATCCCCATCATGACTTCGAACAGCGATGGGCTTTCGCATGGCTGCATGACGGCTAAAGCAGCAGACCGAGCATCCGGAACATGCAGGAAGATCGCCTCGCCCTGCTCATAGGTTACAGGCACAAACTCGGTGGGATGAAAGTCGGGCAGCGGATCAAGACCGCCACCCCGCATATCGTGCCAGACATCGTCGACAGCCACCCCGAAGATCCAGCGCAAGGGAGAGCGGACGAGGGCGGGAGATCCGCCATCCCAAGCTGTGATCGGACGCCAGCCATGCGCCTCGATGAAGGGCTGCCAGGTCGACAAATCATGCCGATAGGCGTCAACGACGCTCCAGGGAATGCCGGCCGCGCTGGTCGGGTTATGGCCAGGGCAAAGAGGATCGTGGCGCATTTTCGCCTCCATTCTTGATGAGAACAAAAATGGAACAATACTTGCGAGTCGGTCAAGCGAAGATCTGGCCCATGCCGCGCTGAACTTGGGGCCGGATGCGATAAGCCCCGCCAGCACGTTGGGGCAGCTGGCGGGGCGGTATCGCAGAGACCGGAGCGGGGGGGGGGCAAGCAAACGGTCTCTGTGGGCTGAACATTTGTGGACCCGCCCGGTTCCGGCCACCGTGTTTTAATGCCTCGGCCAGTCTCACAGTCACCGCGTCGCCCGTGTGATCTAATTCTGACGATATTTGTCAGGATTTCAGTTTTGCCAGCTGCCTCGCCTCTTGGGGGTTAAGTCTCGCTTTCGTCACGGTCACGCCGGACCCATTCTTCTTCCGGCATGCGACGCATCTGCAGAGCGGCAGCCCCGAAAATGAAGGCACCGATCGCGAGAGGGGCAAACATGGCGGCGACGCCCCACATCGTGCCCCCGGTGGCGATGAGAGCGGCCATCTATCGCGCCGATGGGACGGCGTGCACCGTTCGCGACGCCGAAGCCCGGTCCTTATGCGCGCTCCATTCGCGTCTTTTCTGACGGGCGCGCACAAATCGGTAATTACGGAGCAGAGCCCACACCACCGCAATGCTGAGCATCATCAACGTGACCATAATAATGCCCCAGATATTCATGGCATGATCAACTTGCGACATCTGTCTCTCCTGTTGATTTGCTCAACGGAGCCGTGACTGATGTGTTCCTGTCGTTAAGGGTGCGGCACCAAATGCGGGGCGGGAGTTCGACGTCTGATGCCGATTATCGGCTCGACCGATGAGACCGGTTGAGGCGGTCTCGCCCGGACAATTGCCCTGGTCGAAGTGCTCGTCCTCGCCATTGCGCTTTTGTGACCGTTATGAGGAGCGTAGCCTGTTCATTAGCGTCTGGAGCGGCTTCTGCAGGTCGGCAATATTCTAGGTTCGCGCTGCCGCCGCGATCAGTTCGACCGAATGTTTGCGCGCATCATGATGATATATATCCGTTACGATCATAAGTTCGTCAGCGCCCGTCTCGGCGATGAGTGCCGCAATCCCGTCGCGAACCTTTTGCGGCCCGCCGACGATCGAGCGCGCCAGCATCTGCATCGTCTCTGCCTTTTCGGTCGGGGTCCAATAGGTCTCGATATCATCGATCGGCGGCTTACCCAGCGAGCGCGTTCCACGGAAAATATCGGCGAATGACATGCGTTGGGTGGTCGCAAGCCGAAGCGCCTCGGCGTCGCAATCCGCCGCTATGATATTGACCCCCACCATCGCGTGCGAGGTCGCGAGTTGCTCCGAAGGCCGGAAATGTTCGCGATAGACCCGAAGCGCCGGCAGCAGCAGGTCCGGCGCGAAATGGGATGCGAACGCATAAGGTAATCCGAGCTGCGCTGCGAGTTGGGCTCCAAACAGGCTCGAACCGAGGATCCAGATCGGAACGTTCGTCCCGGCGGCGGGGACGGCTTCGACCCGTTGATCGGGCAGGGTGTCGCGAAAATAGGCCTGGAGCTCGAGGACGTCCTGCGGAAAATGGTGGGCTCCCTCGGGGGCCCGGCGCAGTGCGCGCACGGTGATCTGATCGGTGCCAGGCGCTCGCCCCAACCCCAGATCGATCCGTCCGGGAAAAAGACTGGCCAGCGTGCCGAATTGCTCGGCGATCACAAGCGGGGAATGGTTGGGCAACATGATGCCGCCAGCTCCCACGCGGATCCGGCTGGTGCCAGCCGCAATGTGCTGGACGACCAGCGATGTCGCCGCGCTCGCTATGCCTCGCATATTGTGATGCTCGGCCACCCAGTAACGCTCGTAACCGAGTGTCTCGGCCAACGCCGCCATGTCCCGGGCATTGTCCAGGGCTGCTCGAGCGTCGGTCGCCTGGGTAACTCGGACCGGATCGAGGATGGATAGAGACGTCATCTGGGCTCTCGGATATTTACAGATCGGCTCTCACTAGATCGGATGCGCCGAAGTCGATTGCTAGAGCCTATACCAAACAGGTCCGTCGATCCCTGCGATCGACCTTTGCGGGCCGCATCGCTTCCGTATCGGGGGAGATGCGCACCGATTTGCTGACCCTTTGCGTCATCGATGCCAGAACAGGACTTTCAGGGGGCCGGGCAAGCGCGGCTGTGGCGCGGTTTCAGATCGAGAGGCTGTGATGAAGTTCTCCACGACCTTGCCCTTTCTCAGAGACCTGTCCTCCCCGGACCCCTATCGTGACACCTTCGAACTGGCCCAGGTCGCCGAAGACGCCGGCTTCGATACGATCACGATCGGACAGCACCATTTCCGCCAGGGCGACCCGTCCGATCCGCTGACAGTGCTCGGCAGCGTTGCCACGCGGACAAGTCGCATCAGGGTGGCAACCGGTATCCTCATCCTCCCGATGCACAATCCGTTGCTGATCGCAGAGCAGGTCGCGACCATTGACCAGCTGTCCGGCGGGCGCATCTCGCTGGGCGTGGGAACAGGCTGGAACCCATTCGAATATGAAGTGCTGGGCGTCCCCTTCAAGGAACGCGGCGCGAGAATGGAGGAGGCGCTCAGGGTACTTCGCCTCCTGTGGGAAAAGGAAAAGGTGAGCTTCGACGGCGCGTTCTACCAATTCCCCGAACTGACCATGTTCCCCCGGCCGATCCAGCGGCCTGGACCTCCGCTCATCGTAGCCGGCGACGTTCCGGTGGCGGTCGACCGCGCCGCGCGCCTGGGCGATATCTGGATGTGCGGCCCGGTCGTCGACCTATCCTATGCCAAGGTGCTGGCGGCGCAATATCGCCAGACGTGCGCGACCCTCAATCGCAAACCGGACTGGATCCTGCGGCGTTATGGGTGGATCAAACCGACCCGAAAGGCGGTCGAGGACGGCGCGCTCCAGCACTATGTCGACGGCGTTCTTGTCCATTGGCGGGAATCATCGAAGGACAAGGATTTTCGTAAGCTTCTCGATCGCCTCGACCAGGGCGAGACCGTTTCTGCAACCGAGATTGCGCATAACCGTCTGGTCTGGGGGTCGCCCGACGATGCGATCGCGCAGATCGAAGGCTTTCGCGATGAGCTGGGGGCAGACCATATCCATATTTCGTTCGGCGCCGGGCTCCATTCTGTTGGACAGGCGAACACGCAATTCGGGAGCGCTGCAGAACTGGCGGAGATGTTTCGCCTGTTCGGGCGAGAGGTTATCTCGGCTTTTCAATAGCGCTTCAGGCGCTGTTCGTCGGCCGGGGTGACGACAGTCCAGCAAGGCCAAAGCGCAGAAAGGAACGGCTTTGCCAATAGGTTTCGCGCATCCGCACATTCGTATCGCCGACATCGCGCGGTCGCTCGACTTCTATTGCAAGCGGCTCGGTCTGGTCGAGATAGCCCGCCTCGTGGAGGCGCATTACACGCTCATCTATCTCGCAGCGCCAGGGGACATCGCCAAGGCGCCGAACGCGCCTGCTCCCATGCTTGAGCTCTCTTATGTGCACGATGGCCCACCGATCACCGATGGAACACGTTTCGGACACATCGCCTTTCATGTCGACGACCTGGGTGAAACGTGCGCGCAACTCGCAAAGGATGGCGTGACGGTGAGCGTTGCGCCGCAACCACAAGGGTTCGCTTATATCGTAACTCCCGACGGCATGACGATCGAGTTGCTGCAGCGCCGACCCGACGCGACTGGCGATCCTTCGCCATCGGTCTTGGGGTAGCGGGCAGGCCCGGGATATCGACCTCAGGCGCTACGAAACGGCTGCCCCAAGGCGCCGGGGATATGCCGCGGCGTTCGACATACTCGCGAGACAGGGCTGTCGAGGCTGCGCAATCACGCTCGGCTTCGCGGCAGTCCGAGCCGGCGTTCGCTCACCATGCTGCGAAGCACTTCGCTCGTTCCGGCATAGATCGTCGTCGCCGTCGAATGCCGGTAGCCTTCCTCGATCACGCCAAGACCGGCGCGACCGCGCACCAGCGAGGCGGGCGCAGTGAGGTCCATGAGGTCGGCGGCGTCGGTGATGTAGGTCTCGGTGATGAAGATCTTGGCCGCCGGGCCATAGGCCAGGTCCGGAAGCTTCTGCGCCGCAACCCAGGCGGTGCGTGCGCCGAGCGCCTCGCCAATGCGCGCATGGGCGTGGGTGCGCGCGATCCGGGCGAGAAGCCGGTCGTCGTCCAGCGCCGGCTTGCCGCCCCGCGTCGCGCTACGCGCCCAGGCGATCGCCTTGCGCGCCATGTCGCGTTGATTGTGATAATAGGACGTCCCGCCCTGTTCCATTTGCAACGCAGCCGCGAGCACCTTCACCCCGCCATTGACCTCGCCCAGCCGATAATGGTCGGGGATGCGAACCTCGCTGTAGAAGGTGGCATTGGTCCGCTCGTCCATGAAGGTGAAGATCGGATGGATTTCAACCCCCGGGGCGTCGAGCGGAACAAGGAACAGCGTCGTGCCCTTATGCTTGGGCAGATCGGGATCGGTGCGCGTGATCAGCAGCGCATAGGATGCCCATTCGGCGCCGCTTGTGAACATCTTCTGCCCGTTGATGATCCAGCCGTCGCCATCGCGCTCGGCCCTGGTCCTGGCCCCGAACACGTCGGAGCCGCCTGATGGTTCGGTATAGCCGAGCGCCGCGGTAATCTCGCCGCGCCCAAGGCGGGGCAGAACCTCATTCTTGAGCTGATCGGTGCCGAACGCCTGGATGATCTGGCCGACCAGATTGCTCGTCCCTTGCGGATTGATCGTCCACGGCATGGTTTCCCACACGTCGAGCGCTGCGCGCGCCGCTTCCGCCGAGGCGTCGCGACCGCCCCAGCGTCTCGGCCAGGCGGGAAACAGCAACCCCGCTTCGCCCATCGCCCTGCTGACACCCCAGTCATGTCCTTCAAAACTGTGATGCGCTTTAGAGCGTAGCTCCGGCGTCAATATATCCTCGAACTTGGCGCGTGTTTCATCGGCAAGCGCCTGCGCATCCGCGGACGGCGCGAAATCCAGGGTCACCGCACCCGGCTCTGGCAGGTGGGCCGGTTCGCCGAGATACAGGCGACGCCCCGCGCGCTCGAGCGCCAGTTCGGGATCGCCCAGCATCAGACCCAGCAACTTGGCGCGGCGATGATAGAGCTGGATGTCATATTCGTTCGACAGGCCGTAGCCCCCGAACACGTGGAGCGAATGCGCGACCGTGCGCGTCGCCGCCTTGTTCACGAACCACCAGAGCTGATCGATGCTCGCGCCCGCCTCGGCGGGATCACCGCCACGAAGGGCGGTCAGGATCCAGCGCAGGAACATGCGCGCTCCGTCTATCTCGACGACGCAGTCGGCCAGTGGATGCGACAGCCCCTGGAAGGTTCCGATGATCTGGCCGAACTGCGTGCGCTCCGACGCATATTCGGCCGCCATCGTCAGCGCCTGGTCCGACAGGCCGATCAGAGCGGCGGACGACAGAAGCTTCCATTCCTCGACCGCGGCGTGAAATGCCGCGACCGCGTCATCGCCTTCGAGCAGGATCACGCGCTCACCATCCGGCTCGAACCAGCCCACAGCACCTGGAGCGATCATCGCAAGCGGCTGCCGCCTGCCCGATTGCACGAACAGGGTGAGGCGCTCATCCTCAAGCGCCACAATCGCGTCGGCGACCGATGCCGCCATGACCATCTGTTCCGTACCGCGTTCAACTGGGGTCAATGCGATTGAGACGAGCTTTTCGCCACGGCCGATGGCCTCGAGCCACCCGGCGGCTTCGGGCGCGCCGCTCCGGGCGATCAGCGCGGTTGCAACGATGATCTCCGCGAGCGGCACAGGCGCCAGACGCCGTCCAGCCTCTTCCAGCAGGATCGTCGCATCGAGCAGGCTCAGTCCGCTGCCGCCGTCCGGCGCACAGACCCGCATCAGCGGGACGCCCAGCTCCGCCAGCATGCGCCACAGATTGGCATCGAAACCATCATGATCCGCCTCGGCCGCGCGCACCCGCGCCGCCGACGACTCGGTTTCGAAGAGCCGCCTGAACATGTCACCAAGCGCGACGCTCTCTTCTGGCAAGCCTAAGTCCATGGCGGGTCCTGTCTCCACTGCGCCGCGCGCGACGGGCGCGCGGCATGAACCAGTCGAGGAGACTGGGCCATTAATCCAGCGGGGTCTCGCTGCACTTCTGCGTGGATGGAGATGCGCGCGAGCGGTGACGGATGCTGCCCGACCGTGCGGCGTTCGTCGATCGCCCCTTCCGGTGAGGGCCGCCTTCGACCAATGATATGGGCGCCGATTACAAGGCTCATCGCTGCCATCGGACGGGACCAAAGCGCGCTGAAATCTTCAGGCGAACAGATCGGTGACCTCGGCTTCGGGGAGGGCCGCTTCGACGAGAAGCGAGCGGTGACAGCCGGCGGGATTTCGCTCGAAGCACAACAGGGCGACAACGCGCTCCGATGCCAGCGAGCGAAGCTGCGCGATCTGCGCCAGCGCCTCGGGTAGCGCAAGCTGTCCCGCATAGATGGTGGCAAGCCGGGCGTGATCATGTTTGCGCGCAGCCTCGCGGCCTTCGGGAGGTGTTCCCAAGGCCTTGAGCCCGAGATAGTCAATTCCCGCTTCCCGTAATCCGGACGCCAGCACATTTTTGGAAAAGCCGGGGCGGCGCGAGAGTGGCACGGCGCGCACGTCCACCAGAAGCTCAACATCTGCCGACCGCAGCGCAGCGATCAGATCTGCCTGGCTCACGCCCTCATAACCGATCGTGAATATGCGCATGGGCATCATATAGGGACAGTTCAGCGCATTGACATGGGGCCGACGAAACCAAGGTTCTGCATCGCAGGGCTGGCTCGGAAACGCCCCGCCTTTCGCTGTTGGGTGTCGATCTTCAAGACAAAGGCATCCTGATCGTAATGCCGCCTGGTTCGCGCCGCCTGATTGGTAGCGGATAAAGACGCGCGGGCTTGTCGATAAGGCGACCTTCGGCGAGCGGCGCGCGACCGGGACAGGCATCCCACCTGCTCTCCTGGCCGAAGTCGACGCCGACGGCGGAGCTCTAATAGGCTTCTTACCCCTGAAGATCCGGGCGAGGCTGGCGCAAGCCAAACCGTCGCAACGTGCGGCCAGGCGATGCGCGATGTCCATTTCGGCGATCCGCGCGTTGGGCGGGCAAAGGAGATGGATCTTGCCCGACTGGTCCGCGATGTTTGTCCCTCAACGCGGGGTTGCGGAGGTCATTTTACGCGGCACCATCATGTATCTGATCTTGTTTCTGGTGATGCGCTTCCTGCTCAAGCGGCAGGGGGCGAGGTGATATCGCCGATCTGATCGTCGTGGTGGCGATCGTTGATGGGGCGCAGCCAGCCTTTAGTGGCGATGCGAAGTCGATCACCGAGAGTACGATCTTTGTGCTGACGATCTTGTTCTGGTCGTGGTTCCTCAACTGGGTGAGCTTCAGATTTGAAAGCCTTAAATGGCTCACCGCCAGCCCGCCGATGACGCTGGTGGAAGACGGCAGACTGTGCAGGGCCAATCTGCGCAAGGCGCTCATGACACGCGAAGAGCTCACGCAGCAGCTGCGCGAGGAGGGGATCGAGAGCCTCGATCGGGTCCATCATGTGATCATGGAAGGCGATGGTCGGATCAGCGTGATCAAGAAAGAGGATGCCTAGCGGGATCGCCTGGCCAGCCGATCCCGCAAGAATGCGCCGGCAATGCCTTCGAAAGCATAGCTCGCGTCGGCCTGCCTCAATCACCTGGCAGCATCCGGGTGTCAGATGGTGCCTGTCGGCCACCGCTCGAACGTCTGGAAAATGGCTGACGTCCGGGATCGTTGGCGCATGATCGCAAGGTCGGGTCCGGTCAGCCAGATCGAACCCAACATGTGGCGCCGCCCCGACACGGATCGGTATGGAGTTGCCAAAGCGTGCGCCCAGACCACCTCGCCCGTGGCGCCGACATAGCGCTTAACGATAGCAAAGCTCACATCCCCTTTCGATCGTACAAAATCTGCAGCGGTGTCGGCTTTGTCGTCCGGGTGGGTGATGGCAAGGATAGACTTGCTGATGAGGCTTTCCCGAGACCTGCCCAGCAAGCCGCAGAAGGCCGGGTCAATGTCGGCGAAGCGTCCATCAAGATCGACCAGTGTCCAGAAAGGCTGTGGCACCGCTCACCTCCTGACACAATCGATCCCAATTTGCCTGTGCGGTCAATATCTATTGGGCGCAGGCGCGCGACCCGCTGGTAGCAAAAAGGGGGTGGCGTCGGCGTGCAGCCTCGCGCCGTGTCGCCGACAGGGCATAGTCGCGGGTGAGCGGATCGACACAATGAAGTGACAGCCCAGGCTTGGCCTTCTCACGAAGCGACCGTCCACGCGCGCGCCCATCGGGGCCGATTTTCGATCGGCAAGCTCGATCTAATGCGGCAGGCCAGGACGCAAAATCTGACCCGGCAGACCGCAATCGGCGACAAGTTCGCCGTCGAGCACGATCGGCACGCCGTTGACGATGGTCGCCTTGATACCCTTCGGTCGGCTCGACCAGCGGGGATCGCCGCCTGGAAAATCATCGGTTATCGCCTTGCGATCGGGGCCGATCGTCTCGGGATCGAAGATCATCAGGTCGGCGGCATATCCTTCCGCGATCAGGCCGCGATCGCGAAAGCCGAGCAGCCTTGCCGGAAACATGGTCAGCTCGCGGATCGCTTCCTCCAGCGTCCACTTGCCCCATTCGCGCACCCACTTCTGGAAGAAATAGGATGAAAACTCGGCATTGTCGTCGCGACCGAGATGCGCGCCCCCGTCGGACGTGCCGATGATCATCTGCGGGTGGCGCGACGCCAGCAATGTTCCGTCGCGCCATTCGTCGGTTTCAGTGTTCCAGACGAACTCGGTCGCGAGATGGTCTGAAAGGGCAAGATCAACCATCACGTCCATTGGCGCACGACCGCGCTCCACCGCGAGGTCGTCGAGCCTGCGGCCCATCGCCCGTGCATCTGCGCTTTGGCTGACGGATACGAGCGAAAAAGCGGGCGGCGGTGTGTTCGATCCCATCGCGGGATCGCGGTTCGGATTTTCCACCGCGTAGCGGATCTCGTCGCGATAGGCGGGGTCGCGCAGCATCGCGATCCGGTCGGCGATGTCGGCGGTCCTGAACAGCCGGTGAAAGGCCGGCACCCCTTCGTACAAGCTCGTCGTGCCGGAAAGGGTGAAGGGTCGATTGAACGGGCGCGAGATCAGCAGCGAGTAGACCGCGGCGCCGCGGTCGCGGCAATGGTCAAGATATTTTCGCGATTCCGGCCAGGTCGCCGTCGGCGCCTCGATCTTGCTGCGCGCGCCAAGCCCCTGGATGATGATCGGCCGCCGGCTTTCCAGCGACAGATCGATCAGCAGTTCGCCATCCGCCTTGGTAAGCCCGCCGATTGCGCTCAAGGGAAGATAGGCAAAGGTGCCTCTGTTCGCCCGGCCAAGCTCGCCGGCCAGCGCGAGCAGTTCGGCGCGCGAGGAAAGGCGGCTGGGAACGGGCCTGTCCTCCATGTCGAGATCGGTTGGCGAGTGCGATGACGATATACCCGCCGCCCCCGCCGCCATCGCGTCGCGCACGAGAGCGCACATCGCCTCGATTTCCGCTTCGGTCGCCTCGCGCTCGGTGCACGCCGACCCCATCACCCAGCGGCGAATGTTGGAATGGCCGATGTAAAAACCTGCATTGACCCCGAGCCTGTTCGTTCGCGCGGCCAGAAAATCGGGGAAGGTCTCGAAATCCCAGTCGATCGCCGCGATCGTCTTTGCGCCAATCTCCTCAACGCGCGTGAAGATCGATCCGATATATGCGCGATCGGAGGCTCTTGTGGGCGCCATCGCAAAGCCGCAATTGCCAGCAACCACGCTCGTCACCCCGTGGAAACAGGATGAGGTCGCGTAGGGCTCGAAGGTGAGCTGGGGATCATAATGGGTGTGTGGATCGACGATGCCCGGGGCGACGACATGCCCGTCGGCATCGATCACGCGCCGCCCTTCGCTCGTGCCGAAGCGCCCGATGCCGACGATACGACCATCATGAATGGCGAGGTCTGCGCGCTGCCGCGACAGGCCCGATCCGTCGATCACCGTGCCGTTCAGGATGACGAGATCGTACATATCCACTCCACCACATCAGCTGCGGCGCGATCGGGGCCCTCAAGGTTGATGCGGTCAAGAGAGCGGCCACTTTTTCCGTTGCGCCGGATCGAAAGCAGCATTGCCCGTGAGGACGAAGACCGGCGTGCCGACGCGATCTTGCGCCCGCGCGCCCTGGCGACGACCAGATACGGTCGTCCTCGACATCAAGCGCCGCATGCCGCCTAGTTCGCTGGCGGGCGGTCCGTCGGGCTGCCAAGCGTGTCGCGGATCTTCTCAGCCAGCGCCTCGACCGCGAATGGCTTGGTCATCATGTCCATGCCCTCGTCGAGAAATCCGGTCCGGACGGTCGCATTTTCGGCGTAGCCCGTAACGAAAAGCACCTTGAGTTCAGGTCTGGTCTGCCGTGCAATCTCGGCCAACTGCCGACCGTTCAGTCCGGGCAGACCGACATCGGTGACGAGCAAATCGATCTGGCGACCGGACTCGAGGATGGGAATAGCGCTCGCAGCATCGACCGCCTCGATCACGCCATAGCCGATCTCGGTGAGGACTTCGGTCACGATCAGCCGAACTGACGGATCGTCCTCCACCACCATGACAAATTCGCCAGCGCCAAGCGGGGTTTGCGATAGCCTGTCGGACCCGACCGGCCTTTCGCCGTGGAAGCGCTGGACAAATAGCTTCACCGTCGTGCCCCGCCCGAGCTCGCTGTCGATCTGCACATGACCGCCGGATTGTTGCGCGAAGCCGTAGATCATCGAAAGGCCCAGGCCCGTGCCCTGGCCGACCGGCTTTGTGGTAAAGAAAGGCTCGAAGACCTTTTCGAGCGTGGATGGCGACATGCCGGATCCGGAATCGGTAACGCTCAGGACAACATAGTCGCCGGCGTCGAGCCCGCCGTGGTCGCGCCCGTCATCGCGTTCGAAATTGGCCGTCTCGACGATCAGCTTGCCGCCTTGTGGCATCGCATCCCGGGCGTTGATGCACAGATTGAGAAGCGCGCTTTCCAGTTGATGCGCGTCGGTCGAAGCCGTCCAGAGATCCGACGCAAGCCGGGTCTCGAACTCGACCTGCTCGCCGAGCGTACGGCGAAGCAGTTCCTCGAGGCCTTCGACCAGCGCGTTGACGTCGATGGCCGTGAGATCAAGCGATTGACGACGGCCGAAAGCAAGGAGCCGCGAGGTGAGCGCAGCGGCCCGCTGCGCCGATGTCATGGCGGCCTCGATATAGCGATCGACCCGATCCATCCTCCCTGTCGCGATGTTTCGCTGTATGAGGTCGAGGCTGCCGATAATCCCGGTCAGCATATTATTGAAGTCGTGCGCGATTCCGCCCGTCAGTTGTCCAACGGCATCCATCTTCTGGCTTTGCCGAAGCGCTTCGTGTGCCGCTTCGAGCTCGGCCTGTCGGGCCTTGGCGTCACTCAGGTCGCGCCCGACCGCCACAAAGTTTGCGCCGTCGGGTTCGGGAGCAACGGTCCATTCAACGCTTTTCCAGCCGCCATCCCTGGTCGCGATGCGGTTCTCAAACCGTGCGGGTTGGCGCGTTTCGGCCATGCGCGCGATCGCGGACAGGGTAGGGGCCTCGTCCTCGGGATGCATGAAGCTGGCATAACCGCGGGTGAGAAGTTCGTTTTCGCTCCAGCCGAGAACCCGCGTCCAGGCAGGGCTGACCGCCGACATCATCCCGCGATAATCGGCCCGCGCCAGCATGTCCTGGGTGAGATCCCAGAGGCGATCGCGCTCGGCACGAGCGCGCTCGACGGCGCCCCTGACCCGCTCCCCGACGTCATGGATCAGCGTCTCTTCGGCTTTGGACCAGATGCGGGGCGTGTCGTTCTGCACCGCCAGCAGACCGACCCATTGCGTTTCTTCGAACAGCACCACGTCCACGAAAGCGCCGACCTCGCGGGAAGCCAGCCCCGCCTTGGCGTCCAGGCTCAGCCGGGCATCCAACTGGACGTCCTGAACGGTTACGGGTGTGCCAATTCTGTAGGCTGCAAGCAGATCGGGCCCGAACGCCTCGAGAGAATGTTCGCCAACGATCGAGCCCACGCGACGCGCATAGTCGCGCTCGACGGTCATGCGCCCGCTGGCGATCTCGGCATAAAAGACGCGGCTGGCATCGAGCCAGTTTCCCAGGCGTTCCGCAGCCAGGCTCATGATCTCGGCCGGGGTGGACAGCGCCCGGAGATCTTCCGACAGCGTGAACAGGAAATCCGATTTCCGCTCGGCCGCGACACGCTCGGTGGTTTCCGCAAGAAAGCATATGACCCCGGCGGGTATGCCCGTCTCGGCGAGCACCGGCGAATAATCGAGGTCCATCCAGACCTGTTCGGGGGCTCCGTTTCGCAACAGGGTCAGTTCCTGGTCGCGATAGTGCAACGTTCCGCCGGCCAGGACGACGTTCATCACATTGTCGTTGAAATCGGCGACCTCGCCCCAGCCTTCGCGGACGTTCGAGCCGAGCAGGTCGGGATGACGTGCGCCTGCAAAACCCGAATAAGCGTCATTGTACAGCATGACGCCCTCACGCCCCCACAACATCACGATGGGAATACGCGAACGCAGCATGAGCGAGGTCGCGTTGGTGAGGCAGGTCGACCACGCTGCTATCGGTCCAAGCGGCGTATTGGCCCAGTTCTTCGCGGCGATCAGGTCGGCACACCGTCCGCCACCTGCGAGAAACATCGGCCGATCTGAACGGGATGGGGCTGAAGCGGCGAGCGCCGTGGACATCGTGGGCGATCCATCGGGAAATCTGAGCCGACCGCCACCATGGCCTCGTTCGCTCATCGTGATGACACCGTAGCGCAAGAGGGGCGCCCCCGAAACCGACAAACGATTGCATCGCGAACGGCCTGCAACGTCTCGTCGCTAGCATCGCGTGGGGAGCGTCGTGCAAAGCAGGTCGGGCTTGAACCCTGTCGCGATCAAAGCCGCTTTTGCGCGAAGCCGGATATATTGCCCTCAGACGATCGCTGCGCGCTTAGGACGCCCGCGGATCCGGGTGGAGTTCTCGGTGGTGGTCCTGAATCAGGCGCTCTCGCCAGAGAAAACGCACCCCCTAGAGCGACGCGAGCACGACCCACGCGCGAGGCAACCTCCCGCCAAAAACACGCCGCCAGGACCAGACTAGCGGATGGCCGCGCACCGACCACCGGCCTGCTTCGTCCTTGCGCATCGGAGCTCCGCAATCGGCGCAGCGGCTCAGTGCTGGTCCTGCGACGGCGGCGGAAAAGGCGGCCTTCGGCCAATGCCGCCCACCAAGACACGAAAGGGATGTCTTCACCACGATCGCTCAAGCTCAGGCGAGCTTGAAGCCTTCCTTATTGGCAAGAGCGGTGATCGTCTTGTTCTTCTCTTCTCCGAAAGCGGCATGAAGCGGCGGGAAGATCGACTCTTCCTCCTCGCGAATATGCGCCTCCAGGTCAGCGCGGAATGCAGCAATTTTACCAAGGAACCGGCTCGACTTCGGATCGATCGCGTCGAGCTCGTAGAGATGCTGCTTCACATAACCATGATCATGGTTGAGCTTGTCGGCATCAGCCTTATCACCCCACTCGCGCAAGGCGGGGTAAATGACATTTTCCTCGGTGAATGCGTGTTTGGCGAGCGCGTGCTGGAGCTGTGTCAGAAGCATGTTGCGCTTTGCGGGCTCGTTGACCTCGGTCGCCTCGATCGCATCAAAAAGCGATAGCGCCGCCTGATGCTCCAGCTTCACCGCCTCGAACCAGTCGCCCGCCATCACGCTTGGCGCCTGCACCGCGACTTTGCGCCCGAGATTTACCACCAGCCCCGTCACAAGGCCCGCAGCGGCAGCGCCTACCACCACGGCCGTTCGCCCCGTAGCGGCCTTTTTTGTCGCGTCATAGGCTTGGTTCGCCCGGCGTCCGGCCTTGGCAGGGGCCTCAGCAATCCGGCGAAGCGTGGGTGCGGTTCGACGGCTTACATCTTCGCCCAGGGACTTCGCGCTCTCGCTCACAGTCCGAGCGGCCCTCCGCGTCGTCTTCGACGCACGAGCCACGCCCTTTACGACCTTATTGTTCGCGCTCGCCGGCTCAGTCTTCGTAACCGACGAAGTGTCCGCCTTCCGCCGTGTCGCGGCACGTGGCCGCTTTTGCACAGCTGCGTTCGTAGCGGCACCCGTGTGCTGAACATCGTCGGCCATTGTGGATACTCCTCGGTGCGACCTGAATGCGATGATGTCCCGAAACTCGTCGGCCTGCGTGCCGTTCCGGAGGGTAATGCCGCCAGAGGCTATAATCGCCCTAATTTGGATCAAGCGAGCGTAGCCGGGGCGCCGGCGATGCGATCACGTCTAGGCGGCACAACGTCCGCCCCAGTTCCTCTAAGCCCATCGTTATTGAGGGCCCACACGGCCGCGTTCGAAACTGGAACCGCTTATTTGCAAAAGTTCCGGAACCAATTCCACGACAAAGCATTTCGCGCGAGGTGTTCCCTAAAACACGCCAGAACTCGGACCCCGCCGCACCCCAGGCGGGGTCTTTTTCGGGCAGACGGGGAAGGTGCCCAGATCGCCTCGTTTGTCAGCGGCCTGCGGTTACTCGGTTATGCCGTTGCGGGTCGCGGGCGGGCTCGACGGAAGCTTTCGCCGCCAGGGCAATGGAGCGATCAGTCTTCATGTCAGCCAGCGCACTGGGCGCGTCGCGGTCAGACGCGTCGTGCTGATATTCATCATCGGCCAGATCGGCAGCCGTGATCTTGAGAGGTTCGTCCGGTCGCACACGCATCTTGCCCGCAATCCGCCGTACACAGCGTTCGATTGCGGTGCGATGCTCCATGAACAGGCCTGCTGAGTTTTTCTGCTCAGGATTGGGAAAGGCGGCTTCGAGATCGTGGATCGAGATCGTTGCAGATAGCGGCTCGATCCACATCCACAGCGGCACGCGACCCATATCGTCGGTTGCGACAACCCGAAAAACCACTGAGCCCAATCTGCGCGCCTGTCATCGATCGTCGCGACGCCTGCCGCCGCCTCGGCTTAACCGACAGACTGTGAAACCCGATCCATCGCAACGGCGAAAATGTCGAATTTTTCCCAGATAGCGATCCGAACCTGATCACGAACATCGATCCGCCGGGACAGCTATGCTCCGACACACGTAGCCGGCCGAGCATGTATCGGGCGCTATGCCGGTGCGCCGCCAATCGATCGTCTCATCCAGATGAGACTATGATCGCCCGCTCTCATCTCGCGCTACTGCGCCACAATGCTAACAGGGGTGGCAATGGACGCTCAATTCGGCGCGGTCACTTCATCGATGATCAGCGGGCCGAGCGATACCACAAGAGATCGGGTTCCTCGTTTGGTTTGCCAGCGGCCATGCCTAGCCAAGGCTTCGAGAGCTCTCACGGCGCCGAGAATATCGGGGTGACGATCGCGCAGAACCGTCCATGCGACCAGGTCAATGTCAACGAGCAGCGACCCTAGAGCATTCACGGCCTCAAAGCGCATAACATCCCCCACGACCATCCTTATCTGACCGCTGTCGCTGATCTGTACCGGCTCGACCATGTCCGGCATGTGGCTCGGGAGTCGCGCGCCGCACATCCATATAGATCAGTTCCGTGGTGCCGCCGGGACAACACGACGCCAAGGAGCGGCGGAAGGCGCGAACCATGCGAGGCGCCATGATTTGAGGGTGCCAGCCCGGCGATGCTCTGGGCTGCCAGCCTTGCGGCCGCATAGGGTCGTTCTGGACGCGGCTATCAGGTGGTCGAGAGCCCCGAGGACGCTGCGGGCCGGGCTCGCTGGCTGCGATTTTCCTTAGCCGTGAGCCTGGAGATCGTTGCGGTGATGACCACGCGGTGCGCTCGCCAGAGCTAAGCGCAGTCCCTTTCGCGACCGAGTGTCCGACAAAATCTTTGCTCCTGATTTGCGATCGCAGACATTCACTGCGTCGTTCTTTAGATCAAAGCGGCGAGGTCGGTTGTATCGATGGCATCGTCCCGCGCGATAGGCCCATTGCAGAATAGAGCTGGTATGCCGAGACGAAAATCAGAACGGCTTGACCGATTGAGGCGGAAGCTGGGTTTGCCTAGCCCTGGGGCCGCCGACACGGTGCGACCGGAGCTCGCCACCTCCTGGCAAGATCGGCGCGCGTCGGGGGACGACACCCCGGTCCATGTCTTGTCGCCCAATTCCACCGGGCGAATGCGGCGCTTGCGGGCTCAGTCCCGGTCGAAAGGATTTCCTAGGTAGAAGCGAAAGGTCGGCGCCGCGGTCCCGCCGGCCGAGCTGGCACCCGCGTCAAACCGCTGGCATCAAAATGCTTAGCTGCGCGATTCTTCTGATCGCCTCGAACGTGCGACCGAACCTGCATCGCGGCGGCCTTCATCCTGCCGGCGATAACGAGCCGGCAATCCCTAGGTCAACTAACCCAGGTGGCGGCGAATGCGGGTGAGGCGATGAAGCTCGCCGGTTGTGGCGATACGGGCGGCGGATCGCAGACCCCCTCCTCGATATATCGCATAGCGGACATGAGCCCGTTGCGAGAGAAGGGCTTCGGTATCACGCCGTGCGCACCGCAATAGTCCTCGGGGATCTTCTTGGGATTGGCGGTGACGAAAACAATGAATGTGCCGGGCCAGCTGGCCTGGATATGGCGACAGACATCGAGCCCGTTCGTGCCGTGGGCCAGCTGGATGTCAACGAAAGCAAGATCCGGCGCCAGATCGCGCGGCAATTCCTCGACATCAAACAGGGATGCCGCCTCGGCCACAACGCGGTGGCCGCTATCTTCGATCATCGCCTCGATGTCCATCGCAAGGAGCGCTTCATCCTCGACGATCAAAACGTGAAGCGGTGCGAGCGGGCGCTTCATGCGTCTGCCATGGGAAAAGTGACGGTTACAACGGTGCCCGCGCCGCTTGACGCCCATGCGACCTCGGCGGTGGCCTGCTTTGCCAGCCGTTTGACCAGGAGGGTACCCAGCCCTTGAACAGGCGGCATGTCCGCATCAAATCCCGGCCCGTCATCGGCAATGGTGATCCGAGCCCTGTCGTTATCCCGCTTTGCCGACACGGTCAGCGTTCCACCTTGATGCGCATAGGCATGCTTGAGTGCGTTTGTCAGGATTTCGTTGATCATCAGGCCCAATGCCGCAGCGATCGACGACGGCACATTGATCCGGTCGACATCGACGCGCGCTTCAATTTCGACGCGCCCGGCCGCACCCACCACGTCGGCGACAAGATTTTCGGTGAAGGCCCCAATATCGAAAAGATTGACGTCATCGGATTCGTAAAGGCGCCTGTGCACAGTGGCCAGGGCATCGATACGCTCCAGCATTGCCTCGAGCTTGGCGCTGATCTCGGCATTTCCGATCGTGCGGGCCTGAAGCCTGAGCAGCGATCCGATCATCGTCAGATTGTTTTTTACCCGGTGATCGACTTCGTGGAGAAGAACGGTCTTGGCCTCCAGCGCGGCGCTCAGCTGCGCCGTGCGCCGCTCGACCTCCTCTTCCACGATCATCTTCTGCTCGGCGATCACACGTTGCGCTTCGACGCGATCCGTGACGTCGAGCTGCGAGGCGAAAAAGAACTGGATATCATTTGCCTCGCCGCGCACGGGACTGAGGTAAAGAGCGTTCCAGAAGGTCGACCCGTCCTTGCGATAATTGAGCAAGTCGACATCGACATCCCGGCCCGCCTCGATCGCCTCACGCACCTTGCGAACGTCGTTCCGGTCGGTGTCCGGCCCCTGTAGGAAACGACAGTTTCGCCCGATGATCTCGCTGCGCTCATATCCCGTCAGCTGCTGAAAAGCCTTGTTGCAGAAGACGATCGGATTGTCGGGCCGATTTGGATCGGTGATCACCATAGGCATACGCGTCGCGCGAACGGCTGCAGCGAAGGGATCTCCGCGTCCGCGTTCATGCTCGATGTCGTCGGTGAGATGCCAGTCTTTACGCTCGTCCATCCGCATCCCTTTGCCGGTGGCGGAGAAAGCCCTGGCTTGGCTCTATAATGCTAAAGACCGCGGGTCGTTCCGCCGACCCTAATAAAGCCGTGGCGCGCTGCGGCTCTCCGCGCGATCGCGCTGTACATGCCGTCCGGGACCGGGGCGTCGCGGCCTGAAACGGGCGTTGCCCGGACGATATGGGGACAAAAGACGCGTCGTTAAGGCAGGTCCGCCGGCGAGTCCTCAGATGGCCGCCGATCCGATGGCGCGGACCGCTCGCTTTACAGCCTGCTCCCCTTTGGGCGTGATCGCGACACATCGGGACCGACCATCGTGCGGGTCGCGTGCCCGACAAATAAGGCCATCATTTTCAAACTGCTCGAGGCGCCGGAGCATCGCGGTTGCCGACGCCCGGGCACCGTGGGTGAGTTCGCGAACATGAATTTTGCGCCCTGCTTCATGCGCGGTCACGAGACGCGAGATGATCACCGCGCCCAAAGGGTCCGCGATAAATGTCAGCGCATCTGCGTTAAGGAGCCGGGCGAAGGCGTGGAGCGGATCGCTCGCTTGAGTGACGCCAATATCGCCCACGCTGTTCTGCTCAATTTTCATCACACCCGGCCCCCCCCTGCGGCGGGTCTGTCATAACACTGCCATCAAGCGGCACCAGTCCCGGAACCATCCCCAAGCAGTTTGCGCGTCACGACCCTGATTGACATTTCAGTGCGGCAGCGGGCGGGTCTTTGGCAGCCGCGGAAAAAGCGCGCCGGTACGGCGATCAACGTGATACTGGACGATCGTTGACAGCAAAGAGTGACCGATGAGCGCTATACCGTGGCATATTCCCGCAAGACTGCTCGTTGCGGGGCAGGCCCGTTCCGGTCTGACGTTTCTCGATGCGGTCCTCGCCTTTTCAGCCCTCGCACAGGATGATCGCGCGCGCGCCGAACTTCGCTTCGAGGATGAACGTCTGACGGGATCGCTCCGCCATGCCGCGATCGAGGGTTATATCAAACATCTTCCACGATGATGCGGCAGTCCTTCGTCCTGGAGGCGACAAGGGAGCCGGCCGGCATGAACACGGTAGCCCTGACGCCGTGTTTGCTGTAACATCGGGCTTTCGCAGGAACATATGACGTCCCCGATATTGTCTGGCTGCGCGATTGCGCTCGTTACCGTCCTTTTCATGGAGGCGGTGGCCTATGGAGTGCATCGCTATGTCATGCACGGGATCGGCTGGCCGCTTCATCGCTCGCATCATGTCCCCCGTACCGGATTGTTTGAAGCCAATGACCTCTATGGTCTGCTCTTCGCAGGCATGAGCCTTGTTCTGATCCTTGGATCGTCCTGGAGGGAGATGGCATACTGGATCGGGATTGGCATGGCGCTTTACGGTCTGCTCTATGCTCTGCTCCACGATGGACTTGTCCATCGCCGCATCCCCTTTATACGCGCGCCACGGCGCGGCTATCTGCTCCGCCTGATCAAAGCCCACCATATCCATCACGCGGTAAAGACGCGTAAGGGTGCCGTTTCTTTTGGCTTCCTGTACGCCCCGCCTGTCGAGACGCTTGCAAGGCGGGTCCGCAAGCTCCCGCAAAACTAACATGGCCGGGCGCCAGACCCTGACCGGCCTCCTTCTCGCCAGCGCGATCTTCGCGTCCTGGCTGGCGTTGACGCTTTACGGCTTTTACGGGGTCGAGCCTGATGCACTTGATCCCCTGTTGGCGCTTGGCCTTGTCGCCAGCTTATGCTGGCTTGACGTTGGCCTGTTCATCGTGGCGCATGACGCCATGCACGGTTCGCTGGCGCCGCAGCGTCCCCGCCTCAACCGCTTGATCGGCACGATCACGCTCATGGCCTATGCCGGTTTCTCGTTCGATCGGCTCACGCCAAAGCATATGCAACACCACCGGACGCCGGGCACCGCCACCGACCCCGACTTTCACGCGCCCGCGCCTGCGAAAGCCCTTGCCTGGTATGTCGCCTTCTTTCGTCAATATTTCGGTGTGCGTGAGCTCGGCGTACTCGCTCTGGTGGTCATGATCCTCACATTTGTTCTGCGCGTTCCGTACGCCAACCTGCTGATGTTCTGGGCGCTGCCGGCGATACTGTCTTCGATCCAGCTGTTCTGGTTCGGCACCTATTTGCCGCATTCGCATCAGGATGATCGCTTCACCGATGATCATCGTGCGCGCAGTTCA
Organism: Sphingomonas crocodyli; assembly: GCF_004005865.1. Classification (NCBI taxonomy): domain Bacteria; kingdom Pseudomonadati; phylum Pseudomonadota; class Alphaproteobacteria; order Sphingomonadales; family Sphingomonadaceae; genus Sphingomonas; species Sphingomonas crocodyli. The sequence goes on along the minus strand of NZ_SACN01000003.1, from coordinate 407,158 downwards.
GGCTATCCGTGGCTCCTGTCGCTGCTCACCTGCTATCATTTCGGCTATCACCACGAACATCACCGCCATCCGCACATCCCCTGGTGGCAGTTGCCCGCGACGCGCGAGGCCGCCCGCTAGCGCGGCCGCGTCCATAGTCCCGTCCGGAGGCGGGGCGGGGGGCTTGCAAAGGTGCTGGTGCAAAGCGCCCTGAGCGCGAGGATCGCCTTTTGGCCGCCGGGAACGCGCACCCGCTTATCCCACGCGTGACATCCCAGACGAACCACCGCGCGGCCGATCGCGCCATAGATGCCGGCTGCAGCCAGGACCGCCCATCGGCTTCGGAAGCGCAGTCGCATCGCCCCGATCGTGGCCGCATCCTCATGGGCGCTGGCAATGTCCACCAGCCGGGCCGCGAGAGCCGCGCGCTGCGACGCAGACTCCGTGCTACCAATTTTATCGTCGGTCAGACCCGTCGCGGCGAGCCAGTCGGCCGGGATATAGCAGCGGCCATTCTCGGCGTCCTCGACGATATCGCGGGCAATGTTCGCCAGCTGGAAGGCGATGCCAAGATCGCACGCCCGGTCGAGCGTGTCTTCATCGCGCGGATCGACTCCCATCACGACCGCCATCATACAGCCCACGACGCCGGCGACCTGGTAGCAATAGTATAGAAGGTCATCGACATTTTGCGGCCGCCATCCCCGTGAATCAGCCTCGAAGCCAGCAAGATGATCAAGGATGAGGCGGCGTGGCATGGCGACCTCATCGACAAGAAGCGCCAGGCCTCGAAACGCTGGTTCCTCGCCAGGGCGGCCGTCGAGCGCTGCGATAGTCTGACGGTACGCGCTTTCGAACCGACCTCGGGGGTCGGTCGTCGTTGACATGCGACCGCCCATTTCCTGGCCATCGACGATATCGTCGCAGCGTCGGCACCAGGCGTAGAGCAACCAGGCCCGCTCCCGCGTTACCCGATCGAACAGCCGGCTCGCCATCGCGAAAGATTGCGAACCTTGCGCGATCGCTGCTTGCGCCTGGGCGACGAGGGTGGCGCGATCAGCTCGCGAGATCATCGATCATCAGACCAGCGGTAGCCTGCGCGCTGCCGACGACGCCGGGAATCCCCGCGCCGGGGTGGGTACCGGCCCCCACAAAATAGAGATTCGACAGCACATCGTCGCGATTATGGACGCGGAACCACGCGCTTTGCGTGAGGCGAGGCTCGAGACTGAAGGCTGATCCGAGATGCGCACCCAGGTCGGACGCGAAATCGACAGGCGTATAGTGAAAGCTCGTGACCAGTCTTTGGCGCAAATCCGGAATCAGCCGGGCTTGGACGATGTCGATGATGCGCTCCTGATAGTGCGGACCCTGCTCGGTCCAGTCGGGGCTATGCTGGCCCAGATGCGGCACGGGCGCGAGCGCATAGAAGGTCGAACAGCCCTTTGGCGCCATCGTGCGATCGGTCGCGCTGGGATGGTGCAGATAGAGCGCCGGGTCGGGCGCGAGCCGATCGGCGCCATAGATGTCGTCGAGCAGTCCTTTATAGCGCGGACCGAACAGGATGTTGTGGTGCGGGATATCCGCGAAGGTGCCGCGCAGGCCAAAGTGTACGACGAACAGCGAAGGCGAAAAGCGTTTACGCTTCAGGCGGCGCGCTGCGGTTTGTCCGCGTTTGTGATCGCGCACCATCTCGTAGCTGCGGACAATGTCAGCATTTGAGGCGACCGCGTCGAAGGTTTGCGACCCGCCCCGGGCTGTCGTCACCGCTGTCACCCGATCGCCGGCGGTGCTGATCGATGTGACGGGATCCCCCAGAATGATCCGCCCGCCGATCCGCTCGAAATGCCGCGCCAGCCCGGCAACGAGCGCATTCGTCCCGCCCCTTGCAAACCATACTCCGCCGTCGCGCTCGAGCTTGTGAATGAGCGCATAGATCGAACTTGTGGTCATCGGATTACCGCCGACCAGCAACGTGTGAAACGACAGCGCCTGGCGCAATTTCTCCGAGCGCACGAAGCCCGACACGATCGAATAGACCGATCGCCATGCCTGATAACGCGCGAGTGCCGGCGCCGCCCGCAGCATCGAACGAAAGTCGAGGAACGGCACTGCCCCGAGCTTCTCATAGCCTTCGACATAGACCCCCGCCGAATAAGCGAGAAAGCGACGGTAGCCATCGACGTCGCGTGGATCGAGACGTGCGATCTGCCGGGTCAGAAGCGCGTCATCATTGGTGTAATCGAACGTATCGCCGTCAGGCCAGGAGAGCCGGTAAAACGGTGATACCGGCACCAGGTCAACGTCTGCTCTTATGTCATGACCGCTCAACGACCACAGCGCCGACAGGCATGCCGGATCGGTGATGACGGTCGGTCCCGCGTCGAAGGTGAACCCGTCGCGTTTCCACACATAGGCGCGCCCCCCCACCTTGTCGCGCGCCTCGATGATGGTCGTGTCGATGCCGGCCGCCTGAAGCCGGATTGCCAGCGCCAGTCCACCAAATCCGGCCCCGATCACCGCCGCTCGCTTCATGCCGCACGCCCTTCTGTTCGATAAAACATTGCCGCCGCGGCACGCCCCAGCGGCACCGGCGGACGACCGCTCAGAATCCGCGCCTTGTCGAGTAAGGTCGAGCGGCCGGCGTAGAAGCGACCGATCAGCGCCTCGTCGAGCCGATAGAAATGTTCGAGCACGCGATATCGCCCCTCGGGCTCCGCAGCGCGAAACAGCATGCGATTGAGCAGGCGGTAAAAGGCGCGGTCCCGCCAGCGTTGTTCTGCTTCCTTGCGGAAAAGAGCGCGCAGGCTCGCGCTCGTCATGTCCGTCTGTTGGGTGAGCAGCACGGCGTTACGCGCTGCGTCGGGTAATGAATAGCCGGTGGTTGGATGGAAGAACCCCCCCCGCAACCCCAAAAGTGCGACCTCGGCCCCTTTCCACAGGCAACCGACATCTCCACCCATGGCAACCGGCAAAATCCCGCGCTCTTCGGCGATTGCCGCATGCTCGGGCCAGTTTTGGGCCGCCATATAGGCGCTGATCCTCGCACCGATCCCACCCTCGTCGAGCTCCGGGTCATCGGCATAATAGGTATCCTCCACCAGCATCTCGGTGGCCGAGAAGGGCAGGCAATATACGAAGCGATAGCCATCCCGCTGATCCACCGTGGCATCCATGATCATTGGGAGAGGCACCCCATGCGGGTGGGCGAAGCGATAGGTGCGCCCGACGAACTTTTGCCAGCCCAGATCCAGACCTGCCATGTCGGCGGCTCCGCGCGCATCGATCACGCCTGGGGCGTGGAATGACGTTCCATCCGCGAGAGAAACGGTGTTCGCGCCGACGCTGGTGACGGGCACGCCGAGCCGCAGCGACGAGCGCGGTAGGATCTGGCGTACAAGGTCATCGAGGCGCGCCGAGCGCACACTATTGTAGCCGCAGGCCAATGTGCGTCGTCGCTTCGGGAATGCCACACGGTGACCACGCCACGAGGCCACGACGAGCTCGGCGACAAGCGCGTGCTCCTCGGGACCAAGATCGCTGTCGAAGAACGACCAGACATGATCGCCGCCCAGGCGGATATCCGCTTCGATCAGCAGGAGGTCGACATCCGGGCGCGCCCGGCGCAGCGCCAGAGCGGCCAGGCAGCCCGCCAGGCCGCCGCCCACGATGATCACTGAGGATTTGGTCATGCGGCACTATGGCAGGAGCATCGCCTCACGCCAATTGATGCTATATGCCCAGACTTGTGGAAAATGCGCACGCCATCCTGGTAACAATCCTGTCGATGACCGCGATCATCGCGGGGCGCTATGTCGTGACGAGCGGGGGCTTTGCGTGGCTGTCGGCGCGACGGCATCCGGGAATCCTTGTCGGGCGTGGCGATCAGATCCGCCGCGAGATTGGCTGGTCGCTCGCCAGTGCGGCGATATACGGCCTGCCCGCTGGGCTCATCGCCTGGGGCTGGCAGGCGCACGGGTGGACGCGCATCTACGATGACATCGAGGCTTATCCGTTGTGGTGGATTCCTGTCTCGATATTCGCCTTCCTGATTGTGCACGACGCCTGGTTCTACTGGACCCACCGCTGGATGCACCGGCCTGGGCCGTTCCGGATCGCCCATGCCGTCCATCATGCGAGCCGTCCGCCCACGGCGTGGGCGGCGATGAGCTTCCACCCGGTCGAGGCGTGGACGGGTGCTATCGTCATCCCTGCGCTCGTTTTTGCGATTCCGATCCACTGGGGGGCGCTGCTTGTGGTTCTCGCCGTGATGACCCTCATGGGTGTGACGAACCACATGGGGTGGGAGATGTTCCCGGATCGGCTCGTGCGCGGCCCGATCGGACGTTGGCTGATCACGGCGAGTCATCATCAGCAGCATCACCGTCAGTACAGGTGCAATTATGGCCTTTATTTCCGTTTGTGGGACCGGATCTGCCGGACCGATCAGGGTCTTGGCCGTTTTAATCATGATGACCGCCCTGGCATTGGCAAGATCTCGCCCCTCAGCCGCAGCCGAGATGAGCGATGCGCAGCTCGAAGTCGCGCCGACAGGTCTGCGCAACGGCAAGGGCCTGATCCGGCTTTGCCTGACGCAGGACAGCCGTCACTTTCCCAACTGCGCGGGGGACCCGAAGGCGATCAGGCGATCAGCGCCGGTCGGTAACGCGCCGCTTATCCTGGCGGGCCTCGTGCCGGGGCGGTACGCGATGTCGCTGATCCATGACGAAAATGGCAATGGCAAGCTCGACACGGTGCTTGGCATGCCTCGCGAAGGGTTTGGCTTCTCGCGCGACCCTGCCATTGGCTTTGCCCCCCCGAAGTTCGACGCCGTATTGTTCGACGTCTCGCCCGGACACAGCCGAAGACAGGTCCGAATCCGATATCTTTTTTGACAGGGAGTGGACGGCAGCGCGCCTCATCGTTAGCCTCTGATCCGGTGGGGGCCAAAAGCAGGTTGTGATTATGCCATCCCCCTCCGCATCCGCTATCGCCAATGCCGCCCCGGCTCACTCGTCCAGGCTCCGAGCAGTGCGCATTGTGCTCGCGGCGCCGCGCGGCTTTTGTGCGGGTGTCACGCGGGCCATCGATGCGGTTGAGGGCGCTCTTCGCCGCTTTGGCGCCCCCGTCTATGTTCGCCGGCCAATCGTCCACAACCGCGTCGTCATGCGCCGCCTCGAGGCGCTCGGCGCTGTCTTTGTCGAAGAGGTCGACGACGTCCCGGAAGGGGCGGTGCTCATCCTGTCGGCACATGGCGTGTCGCGCGACGTCGCTTTTGCGGCACATGAGCGCAAGCTGCGCGTTTTCGACGCCATCTGCCCCCTGGTCGACAAGGTCCATCGCGAGGTGAACCGCCATCACAAAGAGGGCCGGCATATCATCCTGATCGGGCATAGCGGGCATCCCGAAATCGACGGCACGCTGGGACAGCTCCCATCGGGGGCAGCGGAGGTGATCGCAACGGCGAACGAGGTCGATCATCTTTGCGATCGGGTGATCCGCCCGCTTGCCTACGCCGTTCAGACCACGTTCGCTGTGGAGGAGGCGCGGCAGATCGTCGATGCCCTCAAAGCGCGCTTCCCGCACATCGTCGGCCCCCAGGGCAGCGACATCTGTTACGCGACCACCAATCGCCAGTCCGCGGTTCGCGCGATCGCGCGCGACGTCGACGCTTTCATCATCGTGGGGGAAAGCTTCTCGTCGAACGCGCGGCGTCTCGCCGAAGTCGCCGAAGCCGAAGGCTGCACCAACATCCAGCTCATCGCCGGCCTGTCGGACCTTGATTTTGCGCGCCTTGATGCGAGCGAAGCGATCGGAATTACGGCAGCGGCCTCCACCCCGGCCCAATCGGTCAGCGAGGTGATCGAAGGGCTGGGCCGCGTGTTCGACATCTCGATGCAACAGGTCGGCGATCAGGAAGAAGGTGTCTCATTTCGACAGGTGGCACTATGTTGATCGAGATGCCATCGCACGCCGATATCGGACTGCTTCCCGGGGCACTGGCGGCGATAGCGCGCACGGTCGATGCCGGCCTCGATCACATCCTCCAGCCGCCCGGCGACGCCCGCGATCAGCTTTACGCCGCGATGCGACACGCAGCGATCGGGGGTGGCAAGAGGCTGCGTCCGCTGCTGGTCAAGACGACGGCCGATCTGTTCAATGTGCCCGAGGATCATTCACGGCGTGCCGGCCTTGCGATCGAATGCCTCCACGTCCATTCGCTGATCCACGATGATCTGCCGTGCATGGACGACGATGACACGCGCCGCGGCAAGCCGACCGTGCACCGGGCTTTTGACGAGGCAACCGCCGTACTTGCGGGCGACGCGCTTCACGCACTTGCCTTCGAACTGCTTGCGCAGCCCGCCACGCACCCAAGATCGGATGTTCGCGCGAACCTAGTGATGGAACTTGCGCGTTGCGCGGGCGCCGCCGGCATGGCGGGAGGCCAGATGCTCGACCTGCTGCCCAGCCATGACACGGGCAACCTCGAGGGCATCACCCGCCTTCAGGAGTGGAAGACGGGCGCATTGATTGAGTGGAGCGTCGATGCGGGCGCTCTGCTGGGGGAGGCATCGAACGTCGAGCGACTGGCGCTACGCGGCTATGCGCGCAGGCTCGGCCTCGCTTTCCAGATTGCCGATGATCTGCTCGACGTCGAGGGCAGCGAGGCGGTGGTGGGCAAGCGGCTCAAGAAGGATCAGGCACAGGGCAAAAGCAACTTCGTGAGCGTGCTTGGCATCCGTCAGGCCAAGGAGATGGCGCGACGGCTCGTCGATGAGGCCGTTGATGCGCTGGCCCCCATTGCGGCGCCTACTGAGCTGCTCATTGAGCTTGCGGTCTTTGCGATCGAGCGCGACCGATAACTGGCTTCGGACATTCCTCTTATCCTGGAGACCAGGGCGCCTGCCAAAGAGAGCCCAGAATAGCATCCGGACTGGCGGGTTACGTTACGCCGCTAGCGTGAGATCATCATCTCGAGCATCTGGCGTGCAGACCGCCCGGCGTGCAGCTCGGTCCTCGAACATAAGCGCTTCCCGGAGCAGGTGCTGACCGATCCACGGCGGGAGCGTCACCGCGAGCTCACGGGCCCGTTCGGCGCGTTTGCGATAATATTCCTCAGTCGGCTTGAACATCACCAGCATCCCCTTTGATCTCGCCAAAATGCATTATCTGTCAGAGTGTTCCATCCTAGCCGAAAGGGCTCAAATCCATCGACAAATATACCCGTGCACCGGACGTTGCCAAAGCAATCGTCGCGGATCCATGGTTCAGCAACGGGTTTCCGCAGCACCCATCGCTGCAACCAGCTCTTCAAAGCCCGTGTTAGCGCCCATGGGGATCGAAGAGCGCAGAAGGATGCCAAGTCTGTCCAGCTCGCGTTGCATTCGAGAGTCAAAAGCCGCAACATTTCGACGCCAGGCAACACGACGTTTTCGGTACTCGCTCAAAGTGGATTCTCCGCGTCCCGCGCCGTTCAAGTCTGACGAGGATTTCGTCGGCACAGTCAGGACCGGTCTGGCTGAATGAATGAGGATCGTGAGACTGGCGCGGATCTGCGATCTTGATGTCGCCTCACGGTAGAGACGGTGGGTCGCCACAGCGGCTCGCGTCGGGAGCCGGCGCACGCGCCGGCTCCGTCTGAGCGATCGCTTAGTGCGCGGCCCCCGCGAGGCCGGCGGGCAACAGCTGCTTGGCGTGGGTCAGATGCCGCTCGATGACAGGGACTGCGGTCGAAGCGACCTGCTTGAGCGCAGGGTCGGTCCCGTCGGTCGCATAGCCTTTGTGAAGAGCCCAAGCCTCCTGATGCGCTTCCGCCTGCTGCTGGAGATAAAGATTGTCGAACTGGTCGCGCGGTGCCTTGCGCAGGAGTGTCAGCTTGGCGGCCTTGTCGGCCGACAAGGAGGTCGAAGGCCGGGTGATGCTGCGATCATCGTTACGCAGCGCGGCCATGAGCGATTTGCTCGTCGCGCTGTGGTCGGAAATCACTTCCTTCGCGAAGTCCTTGACGTCCTTGCGTTGCGCCTTGGTCGCCGCCAAACGACTGGACTGGATTTCGTACAGATCGGAATCGGCTGCAAGCTTGACATAGTCGGTGGCCGAAACACCCGCACGCGGCGCCACGCCAGCATCGGCCGCAGTGAGCGATCCGGTGGTCGCGGTGCTGACCTGAGCGAAAGCGGGAACCGTCGCCAGGCCCAACAGCGAGGCTGCAACAAGAAGCTTCATCGATGATCCTTTCTGCGAAAATCTGTGAGAATTCGCGATAACGGCGACCATCCCCGCCGGTTCCACCAACAAACAAGGACGGCTCCCGCGCGTCTCCTTGGGCGCAAGAACGTCTGCGCCGATCAATGTGACGTCCGCCAGCTGGTCCGGATCGGCGCGTCCGACCCGGTGGTTTTTACAAAGGCAGCGACCGGCCTCTGCGTTCGTCGCGAGCCCGTGTGACTGCTGCGGGAGAATATCGCCACCCGCGAAAGCGAGCGCGACTTAAATGGCTGCGACGCGTTCTACTCCCGACCTTTGCATCCGCAGGCGGTCGTCCAGTGAGGAGCCTAGCATGCCAGACGCCAGCCATGACATCGCCGTGTTGAACAGCCTTATCGCGACCACGATCGACAGCGTTAACGGCTATACCGAAGCGGCTGAAAATAGCGAAAGCCGCTTCAGCGCTCTCTTCACAAGTCGCGCAGGGGAACGACAGCAGGTTGCCGCGCGATTGCAGCAGCAGGTCGCAGCCCTGGGGGGCGCGCCAGAGGATGGTGGCACCCTGCTGGCCGGAGCGCATCGCGCCTTCCTCAAACTCAAGGCGGCTGTCACCGGCCAGAATGAAAAGGCTATCATCGACGAGGTCGAAGCCGGCGAGGATCACATCAAGGCAAAGTTCGAGGACGCTGTTCGCGATAGCGGTCTGTCGCCTTCGGTCCGTACCGCCATTGAGGAAGCCTACAGCTCGGTGAAGGAAGGTCACGACGAGATGCGTGACCTCAAGCATTCGCTCGAACGTTGATGCCTGCGCGGGGGCATGACCCCCGCGCCCTTTCGAAGGATTTCCGATGCGGACAAACCCCATCTGTCGATTGATGCTCGTCCCGGTAGCGCTGGCCGGCCTGGCAAGCTGTGATGGGCCCAACGAAAAGGCCGGGAGAAAGGCCGATCAGGCCGCCGCCGCGCAATCGGGGTCCAACTACACCGGAGAGGGCGTTAACGAACGTCTCGGCGAGGCGAAAGACAAGGTCGAGCGTGCAAACGCCGACGCGGCGGATGCCGCCGCCGACGCCCTGGAGAAACGCGCGGACGAGATCCGTGCGCAGGCCGATCTCGCAGCAGACAGGCTCGAGGAACAGGCGAAAGCGGTGCGCAAGAACCAGGCTCAGCCCTGATCAACCCGGCGATCTGCGGCCTGCGCGGCATATCTCAATTGCGGTGCGCGCCCGCGAGAAGGGGGACACGTCGTCCCTTAAAGCGGGCCCATCGCCCCTGCGGTCACAAGGCCGCTTCAGCGCCCGCGCGTGCCACCTCGGCAGGCCGCTCGAAGCCTAAAGCCGTCAGGATTGTCGTTGCCTGTTCGAAGTCTCGCGCGCAGTAGACGGGCAAGCCAATGCTCCTGATAGCGGTCAGCTGCTCGGCAACCGCCCCCTTATCGCATACTCCGAAAACATCCCGGATCAGAACCGCCCCGATACGCTCAGGATAATCGCGGACCACCTGCGCGTAAATCTCGACATCTTTTTGTCCATTGTCTCCCATCAACAAGAAGCGATGATCGGGATAGAACGCTAGGATCTTGCGGATAGCGCCGAGCTTGTGTGCGACATGTCCGGTGGTGATGAATTTGGATGTGTCGACCCCGATATCCTTCAGGAACATGGGGCCGTGAGGAATCGCGTTCCGCATCATGAAGTCGGCGAGGAAACCGTACAAGTTCCAGGGGCTCGACGACACGTAGAAAAAGGGGCGGGTAGGTGACCGATGCTGACCGGCGATCAGCCCGTACAGGCTAGCGGCCCCCGGTACCGCCAGCCGATCTTGCGGGCGGTCGACGAGCACACGTCGCCAGTTCCTGAAGAAATTGGTCGCGCCGGTTTCGATGATGGTATCGTCAATATCCGAGATTACGCCCCAATGGTCGTCCGTCCCTGGCGCCAGGACCGGGACATCTACGCTCGGCGCCTGCATCACATGGTCCGGCGTTGTCAGCGTCACCGCCTCCCATCGCGTCACGGCGGGCAGGGCCTCGTTGATCGGGATCGAGAAATGGAAATAGCCCTCATCGTCGGATAAGGTGTCGTATCGACCAGCAGAATGGTCGAGACGCACCGGCACGTCGGCGAGCTCGTGACTGATATAAATAGCGAGCATCGCGCGAAGACGCGCGAGGAAACCCTCGTCGGGGTCGAGCGGTTCGGCGAAGCGGACAATCCGCCCGGAAACGCTCAGCTCGCGCGCATTCCTGAACCCGGCATAAGCCAGCATCCGTACTCTTGGCTCGGCGCGAACCGGAAGCCGCCTGGTCACCCCGTCGATAATCCCTTCAAGCGAGAGCGCGGCGGCGTGGAGGAGGCCCGAAACGATCGACATAGGCGTCAGACGCGTGAGCAGGCCGGTTGTTGCCGACCCCAATGATCTTGGTGGACGTAACGCCTTTGATTGTTTCTCCCGCCCGCTGCGCGACAGGTCGATCACCACGCTCGCCGATCCGGTCAGCTCATGACCCTGTCCTGAGCGGCGAAAGCCGGTGCCGCAGGCCCCCCACGGCCTGTCGAGGAATATGATCTGCACCGGCTCACAAACACGCAACTTCTTTGCGGCTGCCGAGTTCTGCCGGCCAGATCGAGGGGCCTATGAAACACGTTAAAGTCGAGCGTCCGGCGTCGCCGCGGCGGTTGCCGCCACGCTGGTTGATATCGCCACATTATTGGCCGGTTATCGAACTTGAGGAACGTCAGGCTGCCTATCAGGTCACCCGGAAGGTGAGCGACATGACTGGTCCTGCTACAGTGCCCGACGTCGCAGGCTCGCGACCGTCCACTGATGCCGAAAATAGCTGACGGATCGCGCGCCTGGATGGGGTTCGAAAGTCCCGCCGGCAGAGGGGGGAAGGCCGGCGGGACCGATCATGCGAGCCGCTGAGCGGGGGGGGGGGCACAGTATAGCGGTCTCGACAATCTGAACCGCTGGAGCTTTAAGAGGTTCCAAACCCTTCCGGTTCTGAATTTCCTCGAGCAAATCCCCGGCTCACTACCGTGTTGTCCGATCGGGGGCGATCGTCCGCGGGTGCAGCTCAGGTCGGACGGCTCAGCAGATCCCTTGCCTCCAGTTGCACGAGCGGCACGGGGCCTTTCTGCCGCACCTTAGCGCATACGGCGTCGTTGAGGCGGGGTCGAAGTCTGTCGAGGGCTTGCTGGGCGGTCATCTGTCGATTGTCCGAAAGCTCGTGCAGGACCGATTGCGATATGGCAGCCAATACCCGCCCCAGGCCAGTCTCAACGACGAAGTATAATTGCTCGCTCACCCGACCGTTAAAGCGGGGTCGTACCGGATTGTCCTACACTCAGGTTTATGTGTCGAACGTCCAATTCTCTGCTCAGCGTCGCACACTGGACGGCCCGGCCCCAACGCGGCTGGCGCCGACGAGCGCGACAGTCGCCGGCGCCTCACCGACAATATCCTGAAGCAGATCGCGGCCGACGACGCTTGGGCGCGTGGCCCTCAGCGCGACGGCCCGGTCCACTATCCAAAGCTTTGGATGGATGTCGATGGTCGTGGGCAAAAGTCCCTTGAGGACGAGGGCGGGGGAGCGACCGCTAAGATGCCTGGATGTCGGGGACGAGCAGCGCACGCACCATGCCGAAGGTTCGCCTTATCACCCGTTGACGATCGTTCCGCCGTTGGGATGAAGCACCTGGCCCGACATGTAGCTGCTGTCCTCGCAGGCCAGGAACAGGAAGGCAGGTGCGACCTCATTGGGCTGTCCCGGCCGGCCCATGGGGGTGCTCTCGCCAAAATGCTCGAGCTTCTCCGGGCTGGCGCCGCCACAGGGATTGAGCGGGGTCCAGATCGGACCGGGCGCGACGGCATTGACGCGGATGCCTTCGCCGATGAGGTTCTCACTGAGCGACCGGGTGAAGGCCGTGATCGCGCCTTTTGTCGAGCTGTAGTCGAGCAGTTCCTTGCTGCCCTGATACATGGTCACGCTGGTGCAGTTGACGATCGCGGCACCCGATTTCAGATGCGGTCGCGCAGCCTGCACCAGAAAGAACATCGCAAAGATGTTGGTCTGGAATGTGCGGCGCAGTTGTTCCTCGGTGATATCGGTGATGTCTTTGTCGGGATGCTGCTCACCGGCATTGTTGACGAGGATGTCGATCCGCCCAAATGCCTCGATGGTCTCGGCGACGACGCGGTTCGCGGTTTCCGTCTCGCCGATATCGCCGCGGATCAAGATCGCATTGCGACCCTCGCTTTCGACGATGCGTTTCGTCTCGGCGGCATCATCGTCTTCGGATAGATAGCTGATCGCGATGTCGGCGCCTTCGCGGGCATAGAGCGCCGCGACGGCACGACCAATACCGCTGTCCGCGCCGGTGATGATCGCGACCTTGCCCGCCAGACGGTCCGAACCCTTATAGCGCGGCTGCCATTCGGGCTTGGGCTCAAGCTTGCTTTCATGGCCCGGCAATGCGTCCTCGTGGATCATCTCGACGGTCTCGGTCATCGCGTATCTCCTCGACCGTCAAAACCCGTTGATCTCTAAAGAGTTCTGGGATCGTCAAACGATTGGCCGCACCAATGCTTCGGTTAGTGCCGTCGGGAAGATGTCTTCGCCCGGAAGGTGATGACGCGGTAAATATAGATCAGCAGGATTGCGGCCATGATGGTCGTGCTGACCGGCCCCAGCCACCGCTCGACTGAGGAGAAGTTCCGGCCGAGCCACCAGCCCGCCATCGCGAGCGCGCCGGTCCAGATCCCGGAACCCAAGATCGTCAGCGCAGCGAACCGCAAGGGACGCATGGCAAAAACACCAGCGGGGATCGAGACCAGGGTGCGGATGCCGGGCAGGAGATGCCCCACCGGAATTGTCCATCCGCCATGTTTCTCGAACCAGCTATCGAGCCGTTCGATGTCATCGGGCGACAAGGTGATCCATCGGCCGTGGCGATACGCCCACTGCTTGAGGCGTTCTTCCCCCAGCCATCGCCCCAGACTATACCAGCAGCCAGCTCCCGCGCAGGTTCCGGCGACCCCTGCGGCGATGACGAGCGGTAGCGACGTCCGCCCGTCGGCTGCGGCATAGCCCGCCAGCGGCATGATCAGCTCGGACGGAATGGGCGGGAAGATGTTCTCGAGGAACATCAGCAGGGCGACGCCGGCAGCCCCGAGCGTCTCGATCAGCGAGTTGATCCAGTCATCCATAGCATGCGAAACCGAGATCGATCGCCCGAAATCCTCGGATGACCGAGATGAAGCCGTGTCGGTTCAACGGGTTGCCTCGACCAGTGCGAGGTTCCTCGTGCCGGACGAAACGTCCCACCGCACCCATGGTAGCGGGTCGTTCAGCCAGCGGCCTTTTTGCGGCGGGTCTCCCAACCTTTCTTCGCGGCGGCGGACCGTGACGCGTGGCTCTGGCTCGAACCGCTTTTCCGACCACCCTTGCGCGCTGCCTCATGCGTATCCGGCTTGCCCCGACCCGATGCCGATTTATTGCCGCCGCCGGATTCCTTGTTCACCGTGGCCCAGGCGCGCCGCTCGGCTTCGGCCTTGCCGACACCGCGATCCTCATATCCCTCCTCGATATGCGCGGCCTTGCGCTTCTGCTTGTCGGTGTAGCTCGATTTGTCACCGCGGGGCATATTGCCGTATCCTTCTTGCTTGCTGGCGAGGAATCGCTCGCATCACACGCACACTTTCAGACCGCTCGCTGAGATTGGCTGATCGATCGGGCGATCGGCCCAGTAGAGGTGGCAAGGTGGAATATTGAGCCATTCATAATCCTGATCGATACGCGCGAAATGACGCTCGATCAGGGGACGGATCGCGGTGCGCATCTGATAGGCGGCAAGCATACCTGAAGGTTGAAGCGCGATCGCGGTCTCTCGCATTATCGCTTCGGCTTGCTCGGGCGGCAGAGTCGAGAAGGGCAGGCCGGTCAGGATGCAGTCCGCATTTTCGAGGCCGTGGTCGGCCAGATGCCGATTGACGTCGCATGCATTACCTTCGATCACGATGAGGCGCGGATCGTCGTTTCTTGCGCGCAGGCTTTCCACAAAACCGGCGCCGGTATCGATCGCCAGCAAGGTGGCATCGCAACGCATGCGGTCGAGCGCGGCGAACGTGAAACGCCCGGTGCCGGGGCCATATTCGACCAGCACCGAAATGCTCGACCAGTCGAGCGGGGCGAGCATGCGATCGACCATCATCGTGCTTGCAGGAAAAGCCGAGCCGACCATCGCCGGATTGCGCAGAAACTCGCTGGCGCCGACCCAAAAGTCATTTCGTTGCACCTATTTCACCTCCGCCTATGCTGTTGGGCGCCGCAATGGCTTCACTGCTAGGCCACATGAGGTCCTCGCGAGCTTATCGCTGGAGCAAACACCCGACATCCGATCGAAACACTCGAAATCGTGCGTTCTGCGTGAAAGCTGGCCTGCCAACGCCCATCCCTTTTTATCTCCTCGTACAACCGATCGAGCGCGCGCGGGTTGCGGTGTCTTGGCGCTAACTGATTTACATCAATGCATTTTGTGATGTGTTCGGGGTGAGTTTCGCAACAAGCAACACGATTAGCGGCACGTCCGGCGCCACCGATAGCGATAGTTCCTCCGTCGGAACTCGGACCAAGACATCGCGGTGGACAGCCCCTGCAACCACATTGCGACATAGTTCGATCGTGCAGGATTGCCGATCCGGCTGGTGGCGGCGCGCTTCACGACACATCGATCGCGATGATCGAGCTTTATCGGTCCCTCGATCGACCGGATCGAGCGCGTTTCTTGTGTGTTAAGGCCGGAATGGCTATATCTTTTGACGGATCCCGATGGATATGCGGGCAGTGGACATGATGACAGGCAATATCGCGACCCAGGTTCTGACCACCGTCAACGCTCCTTATGGAGCGGACCTGTCCGCGCATCAACTTGCCGAGCTGGTCGCCGATGTCGAGGCTGCGGGCAATTTCAATGCTTCGGTGTTCGCCTTCTATTCGGAGGTCGACCCCGTCGTTCAGTCGCAGTTCCTGAAGGCGATGGGCGTCGACCTCGCCGCGGCGGGGAAGGTGGCGGGGCTCTTGTCGCAGCTTTCGGGATATCGGTTGCCGTTGGCTGCCTGACGGGTGTCGGTATCACGCGCGAGTGAGTGGCCCACGCTCTTCGGCCATGCGATGCGCATCTTCGAGCATTTTGAGCAGGCGAATGGCTTTGCGCCCGACTGGACATTCGGGGGCGGCACCGCGCTCATGCTGCAGATCGATCATCGTGAGAGCCACGACATCGACCTGTTCCTCGACGACCCGCAGATCCTGCCCTTTCTGAACCCCGATACACAGGGGATCGTGCTTGACCGTCAACCCGATGGCTATGACAGCGACGGGGCGGGGGTACTCAAGCTCGTCTATGCCGAATGGGGCGAGATCGACTTCATCTGCTGCGCCTCGATCACCGAACATCCTGCCGCCGCCCAGATGATCCACGGCTGGAGTACCGCCCTGGAGACGCCTGCAGAGATCATCGCGAAGAAGGTCTATTATCGCGGCTGGAATTTTCAGCCGCGCGATATGTTCGATCTGGCCGCCGTCGTGGAGCGGCTCGGTCGCGATTATGCGGCAGCGGCTCTGGAAGCTTGCGGGGCCGAGCGTCTGGCGACTGCCCTGGACGTGGTCCAGGCATCCAATCCGGCGTTTGTCGAAGCGATCAACGGCCAGTTGATGGTGCGGTCGGGAGCCGAGCATCTCGTGAATGCGGCTCGGGATATCACCTTGGACGTCTTGCGTAGATTATAAGCGGTCGCCCGCCCCCCCCAAGGGGCTCGAACCCGCATTTTCGCCTTCGAGAGCGATTGCAAAGCGATTGGCGCTTCACTGGAACGTCGACTTATGATGTTCGTCTGGAACTTAGCGGGCGCGGCGTCACACTGGCCGACGCTGGTATCGCTGTTCTTACAATTGGCAGGCCAATCATGACCACGAGCACCCAATATGCCGTCGACCGGATCGTGCTCATTCCCGATGATATCGATTTATCCCGGTCGCCTCTCGCCGGGGCGATTGAAGCCGAGACCTATGTCCTTGGCGCATTCAACCCAGGGCTGACCCGCCTCGATAACGGCAATCTGCTGATGATGGTCCGCATCGCCGAAGCGTTACGCGAACCGATATATGACGGCCAGGTCCACGCGATCCGCTGGGCGCAGGATGGCTATCATCTCGACGCATGGCCGCTGGAGCTCGCCGACACCGCCGATCCGCGCAAGTTCATGCTGCGCGGCGGGGGGTGGAAGATCATGGCGCTGACGTCCTTGTCCTGGCTGCTGCCCGTCGAGATGAGCTCAGACGGCTTGGAGGTCATCGCGATCCACTATGACCGTGCGATCGCGCCGCAGCGTGATTACCAATGCTATGGCGTGGAGGACGCGCGGATCACGAAGGTGGGCGGGCGCTATCTGATGACCACCTGCTCCGTCAGCCCCGAACGCCATTCAACCACGCTCTACAGCTCAGCCGACGCACTGGACTGGACCCTCGAGGGGATTGTCCTCGATCATCAGAACAAGGACATGCTGATCTTTGAAGGCACGATTGACGGCGAATATTGGGCGCAGACGCGACCGCTGGGTGATCTCTATTTCGCATATCCGCCGGAAAGCGAATGGCGGGCCGGACCCTCGATCAACCTCGCCCGCTCGCCCGACGCGCTGCACTGGAAGCCGCACGATCTTCCTGGCATCCGGCCGCATGCGGGCACGGTCGCGACGGCGCGGATCGGTGGCGGTACGCCGCCGGTGCTGACCAGCGATGGCTGGCTGACCCTCTGGCATGGGGTTGAGCCCAAGGAGATTGTCGGGATCTATCGGACTTACTGGTCGCTGCTCGACCGGGATGACCCATCCAAGGTGGTACGAACCGACCATAAGCCACTACTCGAAGCCAATCCGGCGCTGACCAGGCCGATCGAAGATCAGATGTATCTGCGGGACGTCGTGTTCACGACGGGCATTGCGGACCATGGCGATAGCTATGTGGTAGCGTCGGGCGAAGCTGATCTGGCCTGCCGCATCACGCATATCCCCAAGAGCCGTTTCGGCTGAGATCAGCTCATCGCCTTGAGCAACGATGCGATCGGGACGAAGCAGAAGGCGACCGAGCTGTCGGCCACGCCATAAGGCATGAACAACAGGTCGCCGTGACGGATTGCACCACACGTATAGACCACGTTGGGCACATAGCCTTCGCGATCCTCGTCGGCCGCGGTGAGGAGCGGGTGGACGGTGCGGCCGATGATCCGGGACGGGTCGTCCTTGTCGAGCAGGATCGCGCCAATCGAATATTTGCGCATGGCGCCAACGCCGTGGGTAAGGACCAGCCAGCCTTCATCGAGCTCGATCGGCGCACCGCAATTGCCGATCTGGACGAGTTCCCAGGGATATTTGGGCGCAAGAAGCAGTTCGCCCTCGCTCCACTCGTCGATTTCGCCGGACTTGATGAGGAACAGGTTCTCGCCGTCCTGCCGCCCGATCATCATATATTGGCCGCTGATCTTGCGCGGGAACAACGCCATCCCCTTGTTGCGTCCGGCGGATCCACGGATCGGCTGCATCCGGAAGCTGCGAAAATCCTCGGTCCGCAGAAACTCCGACCGGATGTGGCGGCCATCATAAGCGGTATAGGTGCCGATCCACTCGCGGCGGCCGTCGTCATGGTCAAATTCGAGCAGGCGCAGATCCTCAAGGCCATTCGATTGCGCCGAGGTGATCGGGAAGATCAGCGTGCCGGAGATCGTTGAGTCCTTGTCGCGATGGATCTCGATAATCTCGCCGACCGGCTGGGTGTGGCCGCGCAGCATGGCGGCCGTGGCGAAGGGCGGTTCGGGTGCGAGAGCGAAAAGGCTGCCGGGCGACAAGATGCCCTCTCGAAAAGCGATCGAGCTTATATGTCCCTCGCCCACCGCGCGCAGCGACATGATGATCCGCTGGGATCCCTTTGAGAGGCCGGACTGATCGGGATGCCGGACGATACTGGGGTTCATCAGCGCGGCCGCGGCATAGCTATATTCATGGCAGAAATAGGCGCCGATCAGCTGGTGTTTGATCGGAGAGATGCCACCGTTTAGTGCCAGCGCGTGTGCGATCTGGTCGTAACGCTGGTTGAAGACGCTGCGTGTTTGCCAATGGCGCGCCTCGAAATCGCGCAGGACGGCTTCGAGCTCACGCTCGGCGGCCCGTTCATCCAGCGCGAGAACCTGCTCGATGATCCGGCCCACGCGGCCCTTGGACGGATTGTCGGGGTCGAAAGGGATGTGGAAAGGACGCACCACCACCCGCGATGCGTCAGCCTGCAGCCGCAGCGGCGCATGTGTCACGTCCTCAAGAATTGCCCGGCCCTCCCGAAAGCGCAGCGTTAACCTGCAACCGTTTCGGTGTCGGATTGTTCCACTGCTCCAGCGGCCTGCACACGCGCGATCGAACAGCAGGCCAGCTGGAAGGCGAGTACCGATTCCGCCCCGGTATTGAGATTGGCCCGGTCGCTCATCAGCCCGTCAAAACAGATGCCCGCATCCAGCGAGGCCATGGGCTGTCCCAGATCATTGTCGCCCAGATACCAACGCCAGGCGCGCAGGGCGCAGGCATGCCAATGGCGATCGCCCGTGACGGCGGCGGCCGTCATCGCGGCGTCGATACTTGCCCACGCCTCCAGTGGCTGCTGATCATAGGGCAGGGGCGGCGCGAACCGACGACCGAAGCTTTCGGTGCCGACCGCGCGATAATAGCCGCTCTCAGACGTCTGAAGACGATCAAGCCAGCTCAACGCGTCCAGCGCATCGTCAACCATCGCTTCGTGGCCCACAATGTCACCCGCGATCAACAAGGCTTCGGGCAGTCGGGCATTGTCGTACCCAAGCACCGGCTCGAACCAGCGCCAGTCTTCGCGCCGGTAAGCCAGCAACTCGGCATGGAGACGCTTACCAAATTTCTCGACGATCAGCTTTGCGCCGGAATGGCCAGGTGAAACCCGCAACAGTGAGGCGGCCCCCAAAATGGCAAAGCCACACGCGCGGATGCTGCGCAATGTCAGGGCATGGGGTGCCACCTGATCGAAAAGGTGGATCGCCCAGCGCTTGAGATCTTGGCGCTGCGCCTCATGCGCGGTGACGCCCACTGACCATAAGGCGCGGCCGAAACTGTCTTCTGAGCCGACCTCCTCAAGCCAATGCCGATCATAACTCATGAAATTGCGGAAAGCCCCGCGCGCGCCGTTCCAGGCATGTTGGACGAACGAGGCGTAGATGGTGGCGAGCGCGTCACTGCGTTCGCTTCGCGCGTCACCCAGACGGTGCATGAGGATCAGCGCGCGGGCGTTGTCATCGACGCAATAGCCGTGGTTGCGATCGGGCACCGAGAAGATCGAATGCTGCATCATACCGCAATGGTCACTCAGCCGCTCGACCGCATCGAGACGCGGTACGGCTGCAACGTCGCGCACACCTACTGGAAGCCGCACCGTGCGATCGGACACGACATCGTCGAAGATCGCCAGATAGGCTTCCGCAAGGCGCTGCCAGATCATCGTCCGACCAAGCGCGTAGGCGTCGTTGCGCGCGGCATTGCGACGGTCATCGTCGGCCAGCAGGGCGCAGATTTCGCGTGAGAAGCCGGCATGGTCGCCAAAGGGGACCAGCGCGCCACGCGCGGGCGTGATGACCTCGACGGCGTGCCAGAAGGGCGCCGACACAACCGGCTTTCCCAACGCGACCGCGTAGGAGAGCGTGCCGCTCGTGATCTGAGCTTCATTAAGATAGGGCGTCACATAGATGTCGACGGCCTCAAGGTAGTCGAGCAGACGATCCGTCTCGGTATATTCATTGACGAAGCGGATGTGGTCCAGGACGCCGAGCTCATCGGCCAGCGCCACAAGACTTTCGCGATAAGCCTCTCCGTCGCGCGACACCAATGTGGGGTGCGTGGCTCCCAACACGACGTAAAGCGTGTTGGGATGCTCGGCGACGATCGTGGGCAATGCCCGGATGATCGTTTCGATACCTTTATTCGGCGACAGCAATCCAAAGGTGAGAAGGACGCGGTGCCCCTCATAGCCGAAGCGGCGCTTGGCCGCGTCAATGTCGGCGAGCGGGCGATCGGGAACACCATGGGGGATAACCATGATCTTTGCCGGTGCGATACCATGGACTTCTTCGAGGAATTGGCGGCCCTTTTCGGCCATGACCACCAGCTTCGATGCGCGGCGTGCAAGCCGTTCGATCACCAGACGCTGTTCGGGGCTGGGATTGTCGAGAACCGTGTGCAACGTCACCACGACCGGGCTGTGGGTGCGATCGAGAATCTGCAGGAGATGCGCGCCGGCAGGGCCGCCGAAAATGCCATATTCGTGCTGGACGAGAATGATCTGCGCCCCGCTCTCATTGATGCGGCGTGCAGCGGCGCGGTAATCGGCGAGATCCGACTGACCGATCTGACAGACCACCTCGGACGGATAGGCGTGCAGCCCGCCCGGCTCGTCCATCGCGTAAACATCGGCTTCCAGTTCGGGGCGAGCGTCCACGAGCGCCGCGCGTATATCTGCGGTGAAGGTGGCGATCCCGCACATTCGGGGCGGGTGATTGCCGATGATCGCGATATGGGTGGTGCGCCGACTTGCCATTTCCACTGATTGATCCCTCGCCGAGCGCCCACGCAACGGGCCTCCCACTAAATGTCCGCGGGCCGTAAAAGTTGCTTGGTCAGCAAGGAGAAACCACAGACTTTGCCGAGATTTAATCCAGATCAGTCAGTTTGACCGAAATGTCCGGCACCAGGTCTGGATGCGCCGCCGTGCGAATTGCATGGCCCACCAACAATAAGGCTTGTCGCGGCATTCCTTGCTGATCTCCACAATAAAGGGTGCAGGATCGTCAACTGACAATCGTCCTTGTCAGGATATTGTTCGACTGCTCCTGACGGAGGGCGACAGGCGCGCCCGGTCTCGCCGTCCCGACCGCGAATCCAACCACTCGCCATGAGCATGGCGATCGGCGGCTTTTGCAACATGCTATCCGCCAAAGGGTGGCGATGGGCGTCAGAACCGTCGGGCAATCGACCGGTGCGTCGCGCGTCAGACACCACGTCGGAGATTGTGAGCGCCATCCGCATATTCTGTTGCGCATGGGCGCATGTTCGACCGAGCAGCATCCATCGCGGACGGTCAAACGCGTTCGCCGGGGTTGAGCGCGACCGTTGCAACGACATTTCCGGCGGCCCGTCTCGCGCACTGACCAAGGTTATTGCGCCGCCGGCGTCAACCATCATTGTGGGATGCGAACATGTCCTGTTCTCGGGCTGGAGATCTTTATGGCGAGCAATGATCCGATTACGCGGACGCGCGAAGACCACCGGCGCGTAGAAGGCAGGCTGTGATGCCAGGTCGTGTCGAATGGACCCCGGCCGACCTCGATCTGATACAGAGCCTCGACAAGGCTGGCGAGCCCGTCGCGGTCATCTCCCGCCGTGTCGGACGCGCGGAGCATCTGGTCGAAGCGGCGTTGCCCGACGTGCGCAAGCGGCCGCAGAAACTGCCGACACCCGCGCGGCGCGAAGTCGATGACTGGCTCGGTCCCGACGAAGAGGGTGAGGTTCTCCCACCGAGCGGCCCGGTGGATGATGATCACGCGGCTTGGGTCCATGGAAAGCCAGGGACTTGACCGGTTTTCCGTGCCCATTGCGGCGGTACCGGGTCAGCTTGCGGCGACCAGATGCGCGGCGCTCGCCAAACTCGAAGTGGGCGAGGGTGGGACTTGCTCGACCTCGATGCTCTGAGACTGCAGCTGGGCCGTTCCGAAGATCGTCATAAAGGCGATATCGGTCGCGTCGCGTCCGACCGCGATTTTTACGAGGCCATCGAGGGGGGCCAGCCGTGTGGGATCGACGAGATGCCATTCGCCCCCGAGCCAGACCTCGACCACAGCGTGGAAATCCGACGGCTCCAGATCATATGCATAGGCTGAAACCAATCGCGCCGGTATGTCTGCCGCCCTTGCGAAGCTCGCCAGCAGATGCGCGAAATCACGGCATACGCCCTGACGCTTTACGAAGGCATCGACCGCGGTGGTAGCTCCGTCGCTCGTGCCGAGGCGATAGTCCACATTCCGATAAATCCATTCGGCCATCGCCAGGATCTTGCGACCGCCAGCGACAGCGGCGAACTCGCGCGCGACGAAGGCCTCGAACCGGTCGGCTTCGCAATAGCGGCTTGGCCAAAGATATGGGATGACGTGGGCGGGCAGTTCCGCAGGCCGACAGGCGCGCATGTCCGCCAGATCGACCGAAGCCCGCAGCAGGTCGACCTCGGCGGCGTAATGAACGTTGAATGGCCCATGGGCCCGAGTCCACACGCGACGGCCGAAATGGTCCTCTCCTGCAATCGGCCGCAAGGGGCCGGACCCGACGACGTCGAGACGATCGGCGAGCACGATCTGCTCTGCCGTTCGTGCCGCTTCGACTGTCAGCAGGATGTCCGCCTCATCGGGAATACAATAATCGAGGGTGGCATTGATACGCAGGCGCATCGCACCAGAACGCACATTGGCGCCGTCTGCTCCTTGACCGTCTCGCCGCTCGTCGCGTGGTCGTAGCCATCGGACATCAGGGGTCCGCCAACTGCTCGCCTCTGCGACCACAAAATAACGGCATCGATCGGCCATGATGACAAATCGAATGCCTGGTGGGAACGGACCTGTCTGCCCCCGGTTTTCGGAAGCATGAAAGAGGCTGGCTCCACATCGCCCGATGGCATCAGCGATCAGCATATCGAGGCGTCACACTGGGTTCAGCGACACGCCAACCCGACATCGTTGATCGTGATTGCGCTGCTGTTGGCAAGCACGTGGCTGGGCATCCTCGGGGGACGTCCAAATCCGGTGTCCGTCGTCGAAACCGGCGAAGCACAGCTTACGATCAAAAGTCCGGCGACATTGCGCAACGGCACCTTCTACGAAACACGCATAACGATCGAACCCAAGATATCGATAAAGCAACTCACCCTCGCCATTTCTCCCGCATTGTGGCGCGACATCACGATCAATTCGGGAATCCCCGCCGCCGAGAAGGAAGAGTTCAAGAATGGAATGTTCCGGATGAGCTTCGGCCCGGCAGAAGCGGGCAAGCCCGTCGAAATCAAGTTTGACGGGCAGGTCAACCCACCGCTCGTCGGACGCAATAGCGGCTCGATCGCAATTCTTGATGGCGAGGTGGAGATCGTCAGGACAAACCTGTCCATGCTGGTGCTGCCCTGATGGACATCGTTCTGCGCGCAAGTCTGATGTTCTTCATCCTCTACGTCCTGCTCAGGGTGCTGGGGAAACGTGAGCTCAGCCAGATGACCCCGTTCGAGCTCGTCACCCTCATCGTGCTTGGCGATCTCATCCAGCAAGGTGTGACCCACAATGATTTCAGCCTCACCGGCGCGCTGCTCGCGATCAGCACCTTCGCCTTTTGGGGACTTGCCATGAGCTGGGGGAGCTATTTGTCACCCAGGCTCGAGCGGCTCTTCGAAGGCCAGCCCCGCGTCATCGTGCGACATGGCGAGTTGCTCAGCGCCAATCTGCGGCGCGATCGTCTAACCCGCGCAGAGGTCGAAAGCGAAATGCGGCTGGCGGGCATCGCGCATATTTGCGACGTCGACTGGGCGATCCTCGAGACCAATGGCAAGATCAGCTTCATCGGCAGGGACAACCGGACCGAACACAGTCAGCGAGATGACCAGGATGTCGTATAAAAGAAATTGGTTCTGTTAGCGGGCGCGGGCTCCGCGAGCCGTTCGTCAGGGGAGACCGGTCGAGGGCCCAAGCGCGCGAGATCGCGGCCCTTAGGGACCCCGCCGAGAACGGGAAGCGGGGCGGGGTGAGGCTGCGGTGGTGCGCGACGCAACCTCTACCCAACGAACCGGCCGCGCAGCACCATCTTCC
Organism: Sphingomonas crocodyli; assembly: GCF_004005865.1. Taxonomy (NCBI): domain Bacteria; kingdom Pseudomonadati; phylum Pseudomonadota; class Alphaproteobacteria; order Sphingomonadales; family Sphingomonadaceae; genus Sphingomonas; species Sphingomonas crocodyli. The sequence continues at coordinate 383,009 of NZ_SACN01000003.1, read as the reverse complement.
CGTTACAGACAGAGGTGAACGGTTCAGTCATCCAAGGCCCTATCGATCATCTCGAGCGCGACCCGGACCGCCGCCAGCCGGATCGGCCCACGACCAAGGTCGCCGAAATGCTCAACGCGATGGCGAACCGCGCCGGTGCGATCAGCACAGCCGAAATGGACGAGACCGGCCTCGTCTCCGGGTGCGCCCGCGCCCGCAAAACCGGTCACCGAGACCGCGATGTCCGCCTGCGACCGCGCGACCGCGCCGGTGGCCATGGCGCGCGCAACCTCGGCACTCACAGCGCCGCAACGGCGGATCAGATCGGGGCTGACACCGAGAAGGTCACATTTGGCCTCCTCGCTATAGACCACGAAGCCACGCTCGAAGGCGTGACTTGCACCCTCGATATCAGTCAGGAGCGAACTGAGCAGACCACCGGTGCAACTCTCGGCGGTCGCGAGCGACACACCACGATCGCAGGCGCGTTCAAGTAACCTTGCCGCCATGTCTTCGACATCCTTGGGTATAGCGGGAGAGAGGGTTTCGGCGGACATGGCATCTAGATCCGGGCGTGGTGGCGCACCAGGGCGGTGGCAGCTTGGCCCCGCGCGCCAGCACGTCATAGGGCTAACAGCCGCCTGAGGACGCCGTTCCAGAACTGGAGCAGGAACTTACATAGATCAGAACGATTCTCGATCGGCGCCTGGGTGGTGACCCCGCCCGGCTGCCGGTTGGACAGTCGACGGGTCTCGACCCGGTTTCGCGCGTTACGACTTGTTCCTGGCGCGCGAACCGCGCGACCAGAGGCGTCGGATGGGAGCGCGGCCATGACGGGAGAAAATGACGGAGGCTGTGCCTGTGGTGCGGTGCGGTTCGTGGCGATCGGAGCCCCGTTACGCGCCGGGCTCTGCCACTGCCGGACATGCCAGAAGGCGCATGCAGCCCCCTGTTATCCTTTCGCTGTTTTCCCGATCTCGAAGGTTCATCTGCGGGGGCCGGTCAGGAGCTGGTCGAGCAGTCCTGGCTATGATCGCCGCTTCTGCGCAATGTGCGGATCGCGCGTAGCGGGCGTGCTTGCCGAAGAGATCGAACTCAGTCTGGTTCAGTTTGATCAATCCGATCTCATCGAACCGCAATATGAAAGCTGGGCCGGCAAGCGCGCGCGCTGGATGCAAGCGCTCGACCTGCCGCAATATGATCAGAACCGCGAGGCGCCAGACCTTTGCGTCCTTCGACCGGCGCTCAGCGATCCGGCGCGGTGAAATCGATGCCGCGCCTGGTCATCTCCCGGGCCAGGTGATCAACGTCGGCATCACCGGCCACCTTGGCTTCGTAGCGTTTGATGAGGTCGACGTCGGTCATCTGACCAACGGCGGAGGCCTCCTCGCGCGCGCTGCGGGCATCGTCCGCAGCGCGCTTGTCGAATGGCTCAGCTTGCACGAACATTCCCGGCGGCAAACTCGTTGAAGGCTTCGCGCACCTGGTTCGCCTGGGCCTCGTCCTGAAGATCGACCGACAGGGTGATCGGTCCCGCGACACTGGCGTCCCCCCGCGCAGGCGGACTAGGATCGGCAGCCTGCGCGTCCGCGCCCGCGCGCCGCGTCCCGACGGTGTTCGCATCCTCGCCACTGATGAAGATGGCAGTGCGCTCGATGTCAAATTGCTGCACGAGGCGCTCGACCGTCATCTCGGCTTCGCGACGCGTGTCAAACTGGGCAGTCAGGGTGGCGCTCATGAAAAGCCTCACATGTGAAAGAGGTCGTAAAACACCGCGTAAGACCGAAAGATGCGTCTGTGTCAGTCCCGAACCGAACTCGGGCGCGCTCGCATCGCTAGCCAGATCGGCGAGGGTTTTCGGTCCTGGTGTTCCCAGCTCATCAAGCGCTGCGAAGCACCGCGAGCCAGGCGAGGGCGAGATAGCCGGGGCTGCTGCCCCGGCCGCTATCCGTCACTTCATCTTGGCGAGAATTTCGATGTGGTGCTGCACCACCGGCACGATCTCACCCGCCGCCGTCTTGAGCGGCACGGACGTTCCGGATTTGCCGTAGCTCTGATGCAGCGCCAGCGCCTCTTGATGAGCCGCCTTTTGCTGACTGATATAGAGTGCGTCGCGGGCGGGGCCTTTGGTGGCGCGCAGCGCAGCGATCATCGACTGCTGCTTGGGCTCGAGCACCGGCGGCTTGACGGTCAGCCCACTCTTGGCGGCGGCTGCCTTGACCTTGGCGCTCGACTGGCTGTGATCGCTGACCATCATCGTGGCAAAGCTCTTCACCCCCGGATTGGTCGTCGACTCCAGCGCGATCTGGCTGGCGGTCTTCTCGTACAAGTCGCTTGCGCCGGCTTTCATCACGTAAGTCTGTGCACTCACCATCTGCGCCGATGCCGGCGCAGTCGATCCCACTGCCACGATCAGGCAGGACAGTCTGACAATACTGTTCATGATGTTCTCCCGCGGGCCCTATCTGCCCAGCGGCTAAACCGCCGGAGGTTCCGTCCGTTGCGTGCTTACCGGCGCTGGCGGCTCGACTCTGATCCAGGTTAGAACGATTTACGTGGGGCATCATCAATGCCCTGACGCCGCATGGTTGCGTCGCACCGGGTCGATCATGTCTTTACCAGGTCTTGCGCATGGCGGCGGGCATCCGGTAAAATTGACTATTGGTGCACTCGGGTGGAGGCGATGCCGCACTATCAGCTCTATCGGTTCAGCGGATTATCGATTATCGACGAATCCGACATTGAGGCCGACAGCGACCAGGAGGCCATGGCTCTGGCCTGTCTCGGCCTGCGCGGTCGAACGTGCGATCTCGAAATCTGGTTGGGGCGGAGACTTGTCGCAACCCTGCCGCGGGGGCGCCCGCCAATCCTCGATGGTCCGCGTCGCTGGTGCGACAATGCCTCGATGGCAAAGCCGGCATAACTGGGGCAAGATTGATCGACTTGGCCGCGACATTTCCGATGCCCATCGCGCCCGATGATTGCACTCGCATCTGCCGCAGCCGGCTTTTGGTAGTTTGGCTGCAAACGATGCGGAACGTAGCCCGGGGCACACTTTCGGATCAGAAGAGAGCCTCCACAGGGGTGCGTGGGCCATCCGAATGATAATGGATCATGAAGCGTCCATGAACCGAATCGAGTGCCAGCCGCATGATCGGCAGGCCAAGATCGTCGCAAACTTCGAGCTTCCAGTGATAAGCAGCCGACCGCCATCCATCGCTGGCCGCAATCAGCTCTCCTGCATAGCGCATCGCCATCTGCCGGGCCGCCGCGATGTCGGCCAGATCGACTCCGCACAGGTCGGGACAGTCCGCACCATCGTGCACGTCAAAATAATATCGCGGCATAAGCAACTCCTGGATTCGAAATGGTCTGCAGGCCTGGCCTGACTGCGCCTCGCGTTGAACATCTGCCGAGCGTCGGTATTCGGTGCTGCCTTCGCTACTCTATCCAGCCGCTTGCCGAGCGATCTTTCGATCTTCATCGAATTGTCCTCAACCCCGGTCGCTGATGCGCGCGGTGATCAAGCGCTTCGTGGCCCGATAAGGTCCATATAAGTCGTTGAAATGTGGGAAACGGCTGCCGCGGGCGGCTCGTGCGACCTCAGCCGCGATAGCGGCGCAGCGGCCAACTGGCACCTTCCATGGAAGCGTTCTTCTCGCCATCCCTCCATGCCGACCGGCGGCGCCGCGTGCTAAGCGGCGGCAACAGAAAGGGCGGGCAGCCTGCGCTACCCGCCCTCCCTTTCGAGCTTTCGCTGCGATCAGAAGCGGTAGCTGACCGTCGCGAGGAGCTGGTGGAAGGCGAACTTCGAGAAGGTCCGACGGAAGTCGGTGCCCTGCGGGTTGGTCGCCGTGAAGGGCGCAGCGCCCGTCTGGCGAACGACGAAGTCGTCATTGTCCATCACGGTGAACAGATAGAGCGCGCCGACCGAGAACTTGCCGACCTTCTGCTCGATGCCGCCGCCATAGTTCCAGCCCCACTGCCACTTGCTGCGGTCGTTGACCGAGAAGGGCAGGTTGTTGGCGTTGCGATAGCGGTTACGGATCTTGCCGTAGGTCGCGCCGCCGGTGCCGTAGATCATCGTGCCGGTGCTGGCCGCATAGCCCGCGCGGCCGCGCAGGGCATAGTTTTCGGTCAGACGCGAGCCGATCGTGTAGGCGTTCGGGGTGGTGCTGAACGCGGTGACATAGTCGTACAGGTACGACACGCCGCCTTCGGCGACCGCACCGACGACGAAGCCCGACGGGCCGGCGCCGAACTGATAGTCGTAACCGGCGTGGAGCTTCCACGCGGTCGCGTCATTGTCCTTGCGGCAGCCGCCGGCGCGGGTGCCATTGTTGTAACGGCCGCCGCAGAAGCCCGGCGAGAAGGCGTTGGCGCCGGTACCGGTGACGACGGTGTCGCCGAAGGTGCCGTCGAGGCCGCGATCGAACGTGATGGTCTCGTCGCCATCCGAAGGCTGCCACGAATAGCCAAGCTGACCGCCGACATAGGGGCCGGTCCAGCTGGTCGAAGCAGTGTCCTGCGCCGCCGCGGAGGTCGCTCCGAAAGCGAGGACGGCAAGCGCCGCCGTGGTGGTGAGTTGAAGCCGCATGAGGTCATCCTTGCGATTGTTGGAGCACGCCCCCGCCCAACCGCCGCTATAGAGCGAGGATCCATCCAGAGAAGCACAGGCGGCACAAAGTCTCCCCCTGTTGCGCAAACGCAACAACTCCTTGGATCGCCTGCCGGTCCTTTTCGAGGCGCATCGACCAAGCGCGTCTAGCCATGATCTGGCAAGGTTTAACGGTGATCCGAGCAGGTTGTCGTTCGCGCAGTGCTATGGCGAGACCCGCCGCCAGGGTTACCAATATCCGGATCAACGGCGAGCCTCGCTCGCACAATTGGGCCAGAGCTCGCCCAATCGCCATAACGCAGATCAGGATCTGGAACGGGCCGGTGAAAGAGGCGGTTCGCGCGAAGAAGCCGGCATGCCCCCCGGCAAAGCGCCGTCTTCTCCTGCCCCGTCTCCCCCATCCTCCGGGCGGGGCAGGATCCGCCCGGAGGTGGCGCGCTACTGTTGTAGCCAAGGCGACCCGCCGGTCTGTTCCGCGCGCATATCGCTCGTCCAGCTCTCTATCTGATCTTTGACCAGCAACTTTTGCTTTTTGAGCGATGCGATCGCCAGCGAGTCCACGACAGGATAGCGGTGCGCGTCCGCTATCGCCGCCTCGAGACGGGCATGTTCCCGGTGCAGATAGTCAAGGAACTTGTTGCGCATGTTCGCTCCCCTCATCCATGGCACACAGCGCCGAAAAAATGTCGTCGACAGGGACAGGTCGGGCTACGCCCGGCGGCTGGCGTAAGGCTGGTTTGTCCTGAACCGCAGCGCGGTCCGACGCCCATGATGCCAGGATCGCTCTTTTGACTTCAGGCTCGAAATGTGGGTGTCGAACGATGTCGAACGGATGATCAAATTGATCGACAGACATGGGTGATGAACCTCCTTTCCACCGTTCATTCTGCCAGGATCGCGTCGATGTCCGGGATTGCCAAACCGCGCATCAAGCGGCGAGGGACCGCGTCATGACGTAACATTGTCCCGCGCGTGTCCGCATCACCAGAGCGTCCAGACCGCCGTCAGCGCGCCGCAGCGTAAACTCGTCTCCGACCTGATGCGTCAGAACCCATTGACGTGCCCATTGCTCGGCGGCGAAATCGTTGGCGAGATTTGCTTGCGCCAGTGCCTCATCCGGGGCGCCCGGCGCGTACAGATTGTACAACATCTTCTCCCTTTCTCCTGTTGTGGTACTGCAGGCGTGCCGCGAGCAGCCGCTCGCGCGCGGCGGCCTGCTCGTGGCTGTGCGCGAGGCTGGCATGGGCGCGACGAGCCTCGGCGCACGCCGCTGTCGCGGCTGCCTCATGCTCCTGGCGCGCACGCCGCTCGAAATAATCGATCTTATCCAGCACCGTCATTGGCATCGTACGTGTCCCTGCTCAGGAACGCCGGCGGCCAGCGCCGCCGGCGACCAGTCAGGCAGCGCGCTCCGCCTCGCGCGGCCCCTCGATCAGGTCGTTGGCCACGGCGCCTATCTCAATGCGGCGCGGTTTCATCGCGTCGGGCACGTCGCGCGCCAGCTCGAGCGTCAGCAACCCATCGACAAGACGTGCCGAGCGCGCCTCGATATAATCGGCGAGCTGAAAGCGACGTTCGAAAGAGCCATGAGCGATGCCGCGATGCAGGAAGCGGTCGCGGTCCCCGTCGTCCTCGCGCCTCAATCCTTTGATAATAAGCTGATTGGGCTGGGTGACGATCTCGATCTCGTCGCGGGAAAATCCCGGGACGGCGAGTGTGATGCGATATTGGTCGTGTCGGGTTTTCTCAAGATTGAAGGCCGGAAAGCCCTCAGTCCGGGATTGTGAACCGCTCTCCAACAGATCGAACAACGTGTCGAAGCCGACGCTCGAGCGGCGAAATGGGGTGAAATCGAAATTGGTCCTCATATCCAAATCCTCCAAAGAGCAATCTGTGTATGAGAAGCGCCGGAAAGAGCCGGCGCCCTCTCGTGACACCGGGCCCAGCGGCGCCCGGCGGCGAGCGAGATAATTTCACTGGTCGCCGCTTCAAGTCCCTGATGTGGAAATCGGACAAAAAATTTATTCACTTATTCTAGCGGGATACGGCAGCCGAACGAGGATCAGCTCGCGAGAGCCGGCCGGCCGGCTCCGGCTGTTTGCGCAGGCGTCCTGTGGACTCCCGCAGGCGATCGCGTTCGCCGGGCCACGCGACGGCTCAGTTCTCGTCGAACCCGCCCCGACGGCAAAGCCCTGATCAGGCCGACGTTCCGGCTTAACATAGGCTATGCAAGTGTCTGGGTCGCTGAAGGAACGGGCGACGCACTGGCCGGTTGATCCGGGTATCGGCAGAATATCGGCGTTTTGCGCTTCGTTGATCGGACCGCGCGCCCGAGAGGAGAGGGACCATGGCGCGGGGTCGAAATGCGGGACGCCGGGGGGCACCGGTCAAACTTCTTATCATATCAGCATCGGCCGCCATCGGCGCGGTGGTCGTCGCGCTGATCTATCTTGCCGCTGAGCCGGGCCCCCTCCACCCCCATGTCATCCTCGCCACCATATTCGGTGTGGGGCTGAGCGTGCTGTTTGCGGGTGTTCTCATGACGCTGATCTACTGGAGTGCGGCTAGCGGTCGCGACGATGCGGTCGGCGGAACGCGCAGGCCGCCACGCGACTGAACGCCCGCTGCGCATTGCTCTCAAGCGCTGACCTGCCGATCGGGCCACGGGGGGCGCTCCGCAGGATCGGTCAGTAATTGCCGTCCGACTTTCTTTCGGCCCGCGCGCAAATCCGGTTGATCTGTGACCTTATGGCCGGGCCGCTCAGATGATGGTCGACCAAAGCAAATCGCTCGCGCTTCAGGATCTGAGAGACATCCTGCCAGTGGCGGCAGGAGCCATCGCCAGCAAGCTGGAAGGCGCGTTCGAGAATAGTGGGGAGCGATAACATGGTACCCATCCAGCATGTCAGGCACGGTTGCGCTCTAACCTATGACAGCGCGAAACACGCAGGAGCGATCAACCGGCTGGTTTCCGCTTCAGCCTGCAATTGCTTCGGGCCATCGACCATATCCGCGTCGATCGAACCGAATGGCGGACCGGACACGGCGGCATCTCGGTGAACGACCGTATTGGGGCCGCCCGGCGATAGCTCATTTAAGCGGGCGTCCACCCGATTTAAGACTCCCGCGCCAAAATGGTGGCCGTCGCACACGCGCAGATGGATGATGCCACCGCTCGCGTTTGATTGAGAGGCCGGAGCATCCCAATCTCGAGGCGCGTACTCGCCCGGTGCGGGGGTGGCCCGTCCATTCTCCTAAAGCGGGCGCCCCCCGGCCATTCAGATAAGCCGAGTTCGACCTGGGCAATGCGCTGGCGATCGCACCGGTGCCCGTAAACGCACGCTGAGGGCATTGCGCGCCGGCTCGCCCGGAGGAGATCCGATACAGGACCGTTAATAGCTTCGATTTGACGGCGCTGATCCGCCTAGGCGAGTTCGATCCATTCGATTTGGTCTGTCGGGCGTCCGGAAAGCCAGAGCGCGCGATGGTCGACGGTGTGGAGAAGGCGGGCAAGATTGAGAGCGAGCTCGCAAAGCCTGCACGCCTCGGATCGCGTCAGGGACGACGTCGCCAGGACCAGACAAGCCCCGAAAGGCTCGACAAAACCGCGGCCAATGCCAGCAAGAAGGACGCATTAATATCACCCATTTCATTCTCCAATCTATACTTATATAACCATATTGGCTATCTGTAGGAAAGGTGCTCGTAATCTCTCATCGCCAGCATCGAAATTCGCTCGGGGCCTCCAGGGAAAGCGCCTCGCATATCCGCTGTCCCGCCCGGGCGACGATCTCGAGATATCCAGCGCGTGTGGCAGCCCACGCCTTTCTTCGCGAAGATGATGGAACCGGTCGTAGCCTTACGAGTTTGGGGGTGGTCCGACCGGCTGGCGTTCGCCATTCTTGCGCCGGTAAATCTGGACTTTCGGGGCGGGGAAATAGGTGATCAGCGACACTCCAAGGCTCATGACGCGCATCTGCCAGATGGCGGGCTGAAGTGACGGGCGCTCCCAGAGATGCGGCGACGGCGCTGAATGAGAACAAGTCCTCATTTTTGGCCTCGCCAGGCGGCACACTGCTGGGCGTCGGCGTGGCGCTTCTCTTTTTCGTCCTTACCGGCGCGCTGTCCTACTCGAACATTCAGATGATCAAGACGGACAATGCCAAAGTTGTCCACTCGCATGAGGTCATCGTTGCGCTAAACGCGCTCCTTTCGGCGACGCAAGACGCCGAAACCGGACAACGTGGCTTTCTGTTGACGGGCAGCGAGCGATATCTGGCGCCCTATGAGGCCGCGCGATCTCGCATCGAAGCACAGCTCAGCGCCATTTCCCAGCTTATCGGCGACAACCGCAACCAGCAGATCAATCTTGTTCAGCTGCGCCCGCATATCGATGCGAAGCTTGCCGAGCTGAGGCAGACGATTGACATTCGACGCGAAAATGGTCCCGCTGCGGCGCTCGCGATTGTCGCGACCGACCGCGGCAAGATCGAGATGGACGCAATCCGGGACCAGCTGGGCGTAATGGGGCGCGAGGAAGCCCGACTGCGCCTGAGCCGGCTCGCGGAGATGGAAGCGGCTTCGCGTACGGCTATATTCAGCGGCATCCTCGCCGCGCTGCTGGGCATGGCGCTGACAATTTTGGTCGGGACGCTGCTTCACCGGTCGAACCGGGCGCGACGGCGTCAGGACTGGCTTGCCAGAGGGCAGGTCGGTCTTTCCCAGGCAATGCTTGGCGACAAGACGGTTCAAGAGCTCGGCAACAGCATCCTCGATTTCCTCGCTCCCTATGTCGGGGCGCAGGCGGGCGTGCTCTTCAAGGGCGAGGGCGGCGTTTTCGAGCGCGCGGCGCAGCTCGGGGTCCCCGCAGACGCACAGATCGCCATGCGCTTCGAGCTGCGCGAAGGCCTCCTGGGGCGGGTCGCAGCCGAGGACCAGTTGCTCACCGTCGACGATGTTCCCGAAGGTTATCTCAGTTACGGGTCGGCGCTGGGGCGCGATACACCAAAACATCTGCTGATCGCCCCGTTCAGAGCTGATGGGGTCATCAACGCGGTAATCGAACTGGGCTTTGTCCGTCCGATCGACGAACGCGTGCGAGCCCTCCTCGAGGATATCGCATCGGCCGCGGGCGTGGCGCTACGATCAGCGCGCTACCGGACCGAGCTTCAAAATCTGCTGGAAGAAACCCAGCGTCAATCCGAGGAACTCCAGGTTCAGAGCGAGGAACTTCGCGTCTCCAACGAGGAGCTCGAAGAGCAGGGACGCGCGCTCAAGGATAACCAGGTGCGGCTTGAGCAACAGCAGGCCGAGCTCGAGCAGACCAATTCACAACTCGAGGAGCAGGCGCAACTGCTCGAAACCCAGCGCGACGACCTGGCGAAATCGGGCGCTGCGATCGAGATCAAAGCGCGCGAGCTCGAGCAGGCAAGCCAGTACAAGTCGGATTTCCTGGCCAACATGTCGCACGAGCTGCGCACGCCGCTCAACTCGCTTCTGATCCTTTCCAAATTGCTGGCAGACAACGCCCAGGGCAATCTGTCGACAGAACAGATCCAGTTCGCGCGCACAATCGAGTCGTCGGGAAATGATCTGCTTTCACTGATCAATGATATTCTCGACCTGTCGAAGATCGAGGCCGGGCATGTCGAGATTCGTCCCGAGGCGGTGTCGCTCCAGCGTCTGGCTTCGGACCTGCGCAAGACCTTTGATCCTGTGGCAGCCGAGCGCAAACTCGATTTTGTGGTCGACATTGCCGCCGCCACGCCGGCGCGCTTTACCTCTGATCGTCAACGGCTCGAGCAGATCCTGAAGAACCTACTGTCCAACGCGTTCAAGTTCACCGCTCAGGGGCAGGTGCATTTGCGAATAGCACCGATCGGCCGTGACCAGCTGAGCCTGGCAGTGTCGGATACGGGGATCGGAATCTCCGCCGAGCAGCATGCTGCCATCTTCGAAGCCTTTCGCCAGGCGGATGGCGCGATAAACCGGCGTTATGGGGGGACGGGTCTCGGTCTTTCGATCTCACGCGAGCTCGTCCGGCTGCTGGGCGGGTCGATCGCGCTGGAAAGCGAGCCGGGGCACGGCAGCACCTTCACCGTAACTGTCCCGCTCGACTTCGACCCCAATGGCGTTGCGCCAAGGACCGCGCCGGCACCGGCTGAGGCCTTGGCGTCGGCCACGATGTCCCTGGCGCGGATGGCGGCAAAGTCTTTCGATGTCGAAGATGACCGCGAACGGCTCGAACCCGCTCGGCGGATCCTGCTCATCGTCGAGGACGACCAGGCTTTCGCGACGATCGTGCGCGATCTTTCGCGCGACGCCGGCTTCCAAAGTCTTGTCGCAGGAACCGCGGAGGACGCACTGGATCTCGCCAAGCGTTTCCGGCCCAGCGCGATCGTTCTCGACATCGGATTGCCCGATCAGTCGGGCCTGGCGGTTCTCGACCGGTTGAAGCGCGACGACATCACCCGCCACATCCCGATCCATGTCGTGTCGGCGGCCGATCATGCGCAGACGGCACTCTCGCTGGGTGCGGTCGGCTATCTCGTAAAGCCCGTGAAGCGCGAAGAGATCGTCCAGGCTATCGAAGCGCTCGAGCACCAGCTTACCCGAACGATGCGGCGCGTGCTCATCGTCGAGGATGATCCTGTTCAGCTGGCGGCGGTCAGGAAGCTGCTCCAGTCGGGTGAGGTAGAGACTGTGGGCGCGGGCAGCGTCGCCGAATGTCTTGCGCTCCTCAAGGAGCAGACGTTCGACTGCATGATACTCGATCTGACGCTACCCGACGCTTCCGGCTTCACGTTGCTCGAGACCTTGAGCACGCAAGGTGACTATGCCTTCCCGCCGGTAATCGTTTACACAGGCCATGATCTGAGCGCGCACGAAGAGCAAACTCTGCGGCGCTATTCGAGTTCGATCATCATCAAGGGAGCAAAGTCGCCAGAGCGCCTGCTCGACGAGGTCTCGCTGTTCCTTCACCAGGTCGTCGCCGAACTGCCGGCCGAGCAGCAGAAGATGATCCACGCCGCGCGCAATCGTGACGCGGTCCTCGAGGGACGGCGGATCCTGATCGTCGAGGACGATGTTCGCAATGTTTACTCGCTGAGCAATATTCTCGAGCCGCGCGGCGCGCTTATCGAGATCGCGCGCAATGGCCAGGAAGCCCTCGACGCGCTCGATCGTCACGACCAAAAGACAAACGGCCCGATCGACTTGATCCTCATGGATGTGATGATGCCGGTTATGGACGGCCTCGACGCAACCCGGCGGATACGGCTTGATCCACGCTGGACGAAGCTTCCCGTCATCATGCTGACCGCCAAGGCCATGCCGGATGATCAGGAGCGTTGTCTGGCGGCCGGCGCCAACGATTATATGGCCAAGCCCATCGATGTCGACCGGCTGCTGTCGCTCGTCCGGGTCTGGATGCCGCGGTAGAGTGGCTGTGCACGACCCGATCGAGGACATCGAAGTTCACCTTCTGCTAGAGGCGCTCTATCGCCGCTATCATTACGACTTCCGGCATTATGCCCAGGCGTCGATCAGGCGGCGTCTGCGACAGGCGCGTCAGCAACTGGGCTATGCGAGCTTTTCGCTGCTTCAGGATGCGGTTCTGCGCGACGAGACCTTGTTGCCACGTCTGCTCGACTATCTCACGGTCCAGGTCAGTGAAATGTTTCGCGATCCCAGTTATTTCCGCGCGATACGCGAGATGATCGTGCCGCACCTGCGGACCTATCCTTCGCTCAAGATCTGGATCGCGGGATGCAGCGCGGGTGAAGAACTGCATTCGTTCGCGATCCTGTTGAAGGAGGAAGGCCTTCTCGACCGGACGATCCTTTATGCCACCGACATCAATCCTGTCGCGCTCGAAGCAGCCGCGTCCGGCATTTATGCTCTCGATCGGATCAGAACCTTCACCCAGAACCACCAGCGTTCAGGCGGCAAGTCCTCGCTGTCGGATTATTATACCGCGGCTTATGGGCGGGCGGTGTTCGACAAGAGCCTTCGCGCGCGCGTCGTTTTTTCGGATCACAGTCTGGTGACCGACGCGGTCTTTGCTGAGATGCAGTTCATTTCGTGCCGCAACGTCATGATCTATTTCGACCGCCCGCTACAGGATCGCGCGATCGGGCTGTTCCGGGAATCACTGGCGCGCAAGGGCTTTTTGGGACTTGGGTCGAAGGAGAATCTGCGCTTCTCGGCCCATTTCCAGGCCTTCGACGAATATGTCGCCGGGGAGAAAATCTATCAGCGGCGCGCCGCATGACCCGGCCGATCGAGGCGATCGTCGTCGGAGCGTCAGCCGGGGCCGTGCAAGCGCTGTCACGTCTGCTGCCGAACCTGCCGGCAACCTATCCGCTTCCCATCCTGGTCGTCGTGCACGTGCCCCCCGAGCGCTCGGAGCTAGCCACCTTGTTTGGCGCCAAATGTCGCCTCCGCGTCAAAGACGCCGAGGACAAGGAAAGCATCCGGCCCGGATATGTGTATTTCGCGCCATCGGATTATCATCTGCTGGTGGAAGACCAGCGCACGCTCGCGCTCTCGGTCGATGAGCCGGTGCTCTATTCGCGACCCTCGGTCGATATATTGTTCGAAAGCGCCGCCGATGCTTTTGGCGACGCCGTTGCGGGCATTATCCTGACCGGCGCCAACGAGGACGGTGCCGCGGGGCTCGCGGCGATCGCGAACGCTGGCGGGCGCGCCATCGTCCAGCAACCGCACGAGGCTTTTGCGTCAGCAATGCCGCTGGCCGCGCTCGCCCGCTGCCCTCAGGCCGAGCCACTCACCCTTGATGCGATCGCGCGGCAGATCGAGGCGTGGGCATCATGACCACCACGAGCCGGCCTATCCATTTCCTGATCGTTGACGATCTCGAGGAGAATCTTCTTTCGCTCGAAGCGCTGCTCCGGCGGGACGGCCTGGCATTCCTGCGGGCACGATCGGGCGAGGAGGCCCTGGAGTTGCTGTTGCAGCACGACGTCGCGCTCGCGCTTCTGGATGTGCAGATGCCGGGGATGGATGGGTTCGAGCTTGCTGAATTCATGCGCGGGAGCGAGCGCGCGCGTCGCATCCCGATCATCTTCCTGACGGCCGGCACAGCCGATCTCAACCGCCGGTTCCGCGGCTACGAGGCAGGCGCGGTCGACTTCATTCAAAAGCCGATCGAGCCCGACATCCTGCGGAGCAAGGCCAATGTGTTTTTCGATCTTCATGAGCAAAGGCTTTTGATCCAGGAACAACGTGACGCGTTGGAGACGACGAGCCGGGCCCTGGCAAAGGCGGCGAACGACCTTGAAGCGCAGGTGGAGCAACGCACCGGCGAGCTGGAAAATGCTCTTACCCAGTTGCGCGTCGAGACGGCCGAGCGCGAGCGCGCAGAAGCATCATTGCGCCAGAGCCAGAAGATGGAGGCGGTCGGCCAGCTGACCGGCGGCATCGCGCATGACTTCAACAATATGCTGACCGGCGTCATCGGATCGCTCGACCTCATGAAACGCCGCATAGCCGCGCAGGATTATGACAAGCTCGGGCGCTACATGGACGCGGCATCGACTTCGGCGAGCCGTGCGGCGGCGCTCACCCAGCGGCTTCTCGCCTTCTCACGCCGGCAGTCGCTCGATCCCAAGCCGACCAATATCAACGCGCTGATCGAGTCGATGGCCGATCTGATCGACCGTGCGGTCAACGAAAGCATCAGTCTGACGGTCCGTCTTGCGCCGGATCTCCCGGCTGCAATCGTCGATCCGCACCAGCTCGAGAACGCCATCCTCAACCTGGTCATTAACGCGCGCGACGCGATGTCGCAGGGTGGCACGCTCGATATCGAGACCGAACTGGTGGCCGGATCTTCGGTGCCAGGGCTGGAAGGCGAAGACGCACAGTCACCATTCCTCAAAATCGGCGTTGCCGATAGCGGCATTGGCATGCCGGCCGAGATCATCGAGAAAGTTTTTGACCCCTTCTTTACGACCAAACCCCTCGGGCACGGCACGGGGCTGGGGCTGTCGATGGTTTATGGCTTCATTCGGCAGAGCGGCGGGCACGTCGCCATTTCAAGCGAGCCGGATCGCGGTACGAAGATGGACTTGTACCTGCCGACAACCCAGCAGCAGCCCCTCGATCTCACGGACGCGCCGCCGGCCGCGCGCTCGGGGCGTGGTCAGCGCGTACTTGTGGTCGAGGATGACGAATCCGTCCGCATGGTCGTGCGCGAAGTGCTGCGCGAGCTGCACTACGAGGCGATAGAATATGGCGACCCCGTTGCCGCCACAGCGTGTCTGGCATCAGCCCAGCGGATCGACCTGATGATTTCAGACATGGGGCTGCCCGGAATGACGGGCAGGGATCTGTTTGCGCAGGCGCGCACCACGCGTCCCGACCTCCCGGTCCTGTTCATTACGGGATACGATGCGGACGCCGCCGCTGGTGGCGCTGTCGCCGGCGAGGGTGTGGCGATGATCACCAAGCCTTTCTCGCTCGACGCGCTTGCCGCGACAATCAGCCAGCTTCTGCCTACATGATGTGCGGCGCGCCGGATCGAGGGCGCGTGGAAGGGAACCATAGCCCGGCTTCGGCGATAATGGTCTGGTGGCGGAAGGAAGCACGATGTCGGGTGAGCCACCCTGGTGGGCCAGCGGCGTAATCTACCAGATCTATCCCCGGTCGTTCCAGGACAGCGACGGCGACGGCATCGGCGACCTTCGTGGGATTGAGCAGAGGCTGGACTATATCGCAGCACTCGGGATCGACGCCGTCTGGCTTTCGCCGATCTTCTGTTCACCAATGCGCGACTTTGGTTATGACGTCGCGGACTATACCGGGATCGAACCCTTGTTCGGCGATCTCGCCGATTTCGACCGCTTATGCACGCGCCTGCATGAACGCGGTCTCAAACTTATCCTCGATCTGGTGCCCAATCACAGCTCGGACCAGCACCCTTGGTTCCAGGCGAGCCGACGCAGCCGGCTCGATCCCAAGCGGGACTGGTACATCTGGCGCGATCCGGCACCCGATGGCGGTCCTCCCAACAACTGGATCAGCGATTTTGGCGGTTCAGCCTGGGAGTGGGATGATCTCACGGGGCAATATTTTCTGCATGCCTTTCTGAAGGAGCAACCCGATCTGAACTGGCGCAACCCGCAGCTGCGCGAGGCGATGTTCGACGTGATGCGGTTCTGGTTCAACCGTGGTGTGGACGGCTTTCGCATCGATGTGCTCTGGCACATCGTCAAGCATCAGGACTTTCCCGATAATCCGCTCAATCCAGCCTGGACGCCAGATCGTACCGAGCGCGACAAGGTCCTCCAGCTCTATTCGACCGATCAGCCCGAGGCCCACGCCATCGCAGCCGAGATGCGCCGCCTGGCCGATACCTATCGCGAAAAGGTTCTGATCGGCGAGATCTTCCTGCCCAACGACCGCCACGCGCGCTGGTTCGGTACCCCCGAGCAGCCTGAGGTCCATCTGCCCTTCAACTTTCAGCTTATCGAGACCGAGTGGGACGCACGCGGCCTCCATGCGATGATTTCAGCATATCTCGAGTCCCTGCCGGCGCACGGCTGGCCCAACTGGGTTATGGGAAGCCATGATGCGCCGCGCATCGCGGCCCGGCTGGGCGAGCCGCAGGCGCGGATCGCAACGATGATGCTCCTTACGTTACGCGGCACGCCGACCCTCTATCAGGGGGACGAGCTGGCGATTGGCCAGGTCGTCATTCCCAGGGATCGGATCCGCGATCCACAAGACCTGCGGCAGCCCGACCTGGGGATCGGCCGCGACCGCTCTCGCACACCCATGCCATGGGGCGAGGGGGCTTTTGCGGACTTCAGCACGGCCGAGCCCTGGCTCCCGCTTAACCCCGACTGGCCAACACGCAATGTCGCTTCGCAAGAGGAGGATCCGGGTTCGATGCTGCACTTCGTTCGCCGCATTCTGGCGCTACGGCGGGCCGAACCTGCGCTCGCGGTGGGCAGCATGACATTGCTCGACATGCACGAGGATCTCATCGCATTCGAGCGCCGCCATGACAGCGAGCATCTGCTTGTCGTCCTGAACCTGGGGACGCGAGACTGGAGGCTACCGGTTCCGCCGGGATATCGCGCCGGAGACGTCCTCGCCTCGACCCTGACGGTGCGGGCGGTTGATGACCGGATCGGACCTGATGAGGGGCTGATCATAAGGCTGGAGGAGATCGACGGATAATGCGCATCGCCATGCTAGCGCCGATCGCCTGGCGAACCCCGCCACGCCATTACGGTCCGTGGGAACTCGTCACCAGCTTGCTGACCGAGGGCCTCGTCGCACGCGGCATCGACGTCACCCTGTTTGCGACGCTCGACAGCGTGACTTCGGCAAAGCTCGATGGCGTTGTGCCCGCCTCATACAACGAGGATCCTGCAATCGATGCAAAGGTCTGGGAATATCGCCATCTCGCGCATATTTTCGGTCAGGCCGACCAGTTCGATATCATTCACAACCAGGCCGATTTTCCTGCCCACGCTTTTGCGCGCATGGTGGCCACCCCGATCGTCACGACAATCCATGGTTTTTCATCGGAGCGGATCCTGCCGATGTACAAGCCGTTCGAGAAACGGATTCATTATGTCGCGATCAGCGACGCGGACCGTCACCCGGCGCTGGAATATGCCGCTACGATCCATCACGGAATCCGCTTCGAAGACTTCCCGCTGGATACTGCGGGCGACGATCGACTCCTGTTCTTCGGCCGTATCCATCCCGACAAGGGGGCTGCAGAAGCAATTAGGATAGCTCAGGAGGTCGGGAAACCCCTCGATCTTTATGGCCTTGTCCAGGATGGCGAATACCATGCGCGCTCGGTAGCTCCCCATGTCGATGGAAAAAGGGTGCGCTTCCATGGGGTGGTCGGCGGCGCGGCCCGCTATCAGGCGCTCGGTCGAGCGCGCGCCCTGCTTCATCTGATCAACTTCGACGAACCATTTGGTTTATCGGTGATCGAGGCGATGGCATGTGGGACACCGGTGATCGCCCGCAGGCGCGGTTCGATGGCAGAACTGATCGAACATGGTGTCACGGGCTTCCTGATCGATGATATCGAAGAGGCGGCGGCCGCGATCGAAGGCGCGGCACAACTGGACCGCGCAACGATAAGAAAAAGGGCGCGCGAGCGCTTCGCGGTGGAGACGATGGTCGACAATTACATCGCGCTGTACAACCGCATTCTGACAGCAGGCACTGCTTAAGCCCCCCCCTTGCAGGGCGGGGACGGGGACGCTCTATAATCCTCGCCGGGTGGTCCGATGCGGAAGATTCACGGGGCTTCTATCATGTCGGGCGGTCACCTGGCGCGTGTAATGAAGCGGCGTCTGGTTGATCATCTTGGAAGCGACCTTGCATTCGACAAAGGTGTCTGTAGGTCCGGAGCGATGAACCAGTACGAAGTCTATTGCGCTCAGGCAGAGACCCAGCGACGCGCTGCCGCCCAGGCGACGCTCGTCAATCGGCGCGAGATGCACCTTCGGGCTGCAGCAACATGGGAAGCCATGGCAGAGGCCGCGAAAGATAATGTCGAGCGTGCTATGGTGAACGAAGCGGCCAAGATGGCGGGGCCCGCCGTCTCCTGAATCACCAGACTTTCCGCAAGTGACGGAGCTCGCCGGTTCAGATTTGTGAAGCGGCAGACGACGAGCTCGTGGCCAGCGATCGGACCGATTTCAGGAGGCCAATCCTGGGTCTCATTTCATCTGGCGTGAAAACCTCCTCTCGGTTGCTGCCCGTCGATAGCTGCTACAATTTCGGGCCAGCAAATCTGATCTGAATCATAGCGGTAAAATCGAAACGGTGCCATAACGGCTTGAGGCTCTTGCAGATTTCCCGGGAAGGACTGGCAAGAGCCTCGCCCGGACTTAATGCAGATGTCTCTGACGGCTTGGTACGCGCGCGCGGACCCCGGTCAGATTTGTCATTCCCGCCTCGGCCATGCTGGATCCAAATCCACCCATCGAGGAACATCACGGCGCCGAAATCATTTCTGTATCGAGCCGGAGAGGGGAATCATGGAGCGCGACGAACTCATCCGAAAAATGCGGGGCAGGGTGGAGCAATGCCGACGCCTCGCGCGCTCGACCACCGATCAGGAAACCGCCACCATCCTTCATCGAATGGCTGATGAAGGTGAAGCCGATATCGCCAGACTGTTGCTCGAGGAGGCGTAATTGGTGAGCGATACAGACCTTCAGGCTCATAACCTGAAGTTCGCTGGTTCAAATCCAGCTCCCGCAACCAAGATTCCAGACAGATCAATAACTTCGAAAGCCACGCATGTTCCCTGCGGGGCTTCTACACGGCGCACCAGGCTGTCGCGGTCGCCTTGACCGACGATCCAGGCCATCGGCAGGATCAGTTGCTTTATCATCGCCTCCGGGGTGACCGAGCCGCAAAAGATTCGCAGGGCGGCGGGGAGCGCCTCGTCCTGGGCGAGGAAGGCAGCGAGCTGCACGGCGTCGGCGCCGGTGCCGCCCAGCTCCTCCTGGATGCTGGTCCAGAGACCGAGGCCGGGACGCGCGGGGCCGAAGGGCGCGCCCTGCTCGATCCCGATCTCGGAGGTGGTGAGGTAGCGAAAGCCGGTTCGATAATTAGGGTTCTGTCGGCGGTGATCCCAGAAATGACCGATCGCGTCCCGCACCGCAGGGGTCCTGAGCGTGATCGTGCCCGAGCCCGCGGCATCCTTGATCTGCTCGATCGAGGCCTCGTCCCCGCTGACAAGATCGAGGTCCTCCGCGCCCTCGAGGGTGAGTTCGTCGCGGTCCCCGAGATCGGTCCAGACGAGGAGGCCCCGCAGGATCTGGTAGATTTAGCCGCACAAGTCATCCTTCGGCCTGAGCAAGGCGGTCGTCCTCGAAGGTGAAGCTCTCGGCGATCAGCCAGATGTCGAAATAGTCCTTGAGGCGCGTGTTCGCTCGTCCGAGATCGACCATTGCCTGGAACTTCTCGGCGATCACCGTCTCGCGGGCATAAGCGCTCAGGCGGGGCGGGGGAGGTCGAGCAGCGCCGGATAGTCGATCTCCTCGGCGCCCGGCTCGATCGCGTCGCCGAAGCCGACATCGATCACGACGGCCACGACGGCGCCGTCGATGTTCGCCCGTGTCCGAAGGCGGACCCCGCCATAGGCGAGATGATCGCGGATACGCTCGACGCGGAGTCCTTCCCGGTCGAAGACCACCCCGTCATCGACCTCGACCATCAGGATCTCGCGGAAGGTCTCGAGCATCGCTTCGCTGTCGGCATCGCCGAAGCCAAGCAGGTCTATGTCGCGTGTCGGGCGCGTCGGAAGGTCGAACCAGGAGGTGAGGAGCATAGCGCCTTTGAGGACGAAGCGCCCGGCATGGTCTGACTTTCCAAGCCGGTAGAGCAGGCGTTCGAGGGCAAAACGGGTGAGGACGAGCTGGAATGGCTGGCCGCCCTCCTTCGAGAGCATCAGGAGGCGAGCCCTGACGGACGGTGCGATGTTGCGCGGCGGCCTAGCCATCGATCGTATAGGCCTCGAGATACGGCCGGATGATCGTCCAGCTGCCGGACTGATGCGCGCGATCGGCAATCTCCGCGGCGGTCGTGCGTCGGGTCTTGAGCGCGTCGCGCAGGGCTTCGACCGCGACGCTCAGCCCGACCGATTTGCGGAATCGGAAGCAGTCAACGAGGGTTCGGGGGATGTTGAAGATCCGGACGGGTACGCCGTCGATCATGTGGGTTTGGATATCGCGCTGGAGCAGCGTTTGTGTGAGGCGAATGATCCGTAGGCTAGGCCCGTTGTCGCTTGGCTGCCAATCCTTTGCGCCGATCGCGAGCCAAATGCGGTGTGGAATCTGATCGGTGAGTTCGTGGAAAGCGAGCGCTGACGTCAGGCAAATAACCCCCTTCGGCACCCTTTTAGCGGCCTCCGCAAGGTCATGGTTGATGTCGGTCGCCGCATCGCTGCGTTGATAGAGGCCGCGCGACAGCCGTTGGATGATGCCGTCCTTTTCCATGCGGCTGAGCGTGGTGGCGGCGACCCCTCCGGCGACCAGTTCGCGCGTTCGCATTATGCCATGTCGATCGAGCAGAATTAGGGCGCGCTTGCTCTGCGTGCCCTTTGCGTTGTTAGTTTTCCTCGGAGTGCTGCTCATAATCTCCGAGGATTTATAACATTAGGAGATGCGGTGCTAGAGCGAGCATTGCTATGCTCTCCCAATCCCGGTCGGCATGCGCATTAAACGGGCGATGACCCCGGCAGGGCCTCAAAAAAGTGTCCGCCCGATCAGTATCCGAGGGCTCTCGCGCTCGCAATGCGAACACGCTAATACTTCACCGTAAGGCGCTTGCATTCGCGCGGCCTTTGGGCCTTCACGCGTTTTCCAGCCGCCAACCCTAACGGCGGTCAACCGCCCCATTCCAGCCGTAGAATGTCCGGGTCATGCTGATGGCGGTCGCGCAAGCATCCCACTGCGTTGGCGTTGGACATATCTAGATAGCTCCAGAGTGTTGCCTTTGGATGCGGGTCACGGCCTGCGTCGAGGCGCCAGCGTCTCTTCCATTTCTGATCGTCTCGGCCGCGCCTCTCGGTGGCATTTCCCTGGAGGCTGGAAAGATGTGCGGACGCGCCGCCAACGTCCGACCTCCTACTCCGCTCCAACGATCAAGTTGCCGACATCGATTGTTGTGATCGGACGGGCCTCTGCAGACGGAGAAATCCATTGGAATTCACGGGTCGGACATTCATCGATGATGTCGTCTATCTGGATGGCAACACTTTCACCAACTGTACTTTTGATGGATGCGTCATCTGCTACGACGGCGGCGCGGTTGCCTTCGCTGGCACGACGAGGTTTCAAACCGAGAATATTTTTGAATGGGGACCTCGCGTAGACATGACGCACCCGTTCTCTAACTGGGTGTACGCTTGCTTGAAACAGGCCAGCGAACAACGGGTGACCGACCTATCAGGCAGGGCATGATTGCTATGATGATGAGGCGAATTGCACGGCACGCCTCGTTGATTTCACCGCGAGCCTGACCCGCCTGCAACGCCGCGCGGTCGGTTTCGACAGCCTGCGTAATGCTGGCTTCTGGCGTTGCATAAATACGCTGTGCGGGATGGCCCTGATGCTGGAAGCCGGTCCAGCTCACCGATCGCGCAGACACTGCACGCAACCCGATCAGGGGCTGCGAATGAGCGCGTTAGAGGAAGGGAGCGCCACCCTCGATTACGAGTGGGCCGAGCGTGACGAGCAGGTTGCGGGCGCCATCAAGTTTGCGCCAGGCACCATCAGGCGCGAGCGCGGCAACGGCCTTTGCTGCATCTCGAATGTCAGGATTGCGATCACGCAAGACGGTCCACGCCAACAGATTGATGTCGATCGAAAGCGGCCCGTGGCGGTCGACAGCATTGAAGCGAACCACGTCGCCAACGACGGCTCGTCCGGAACGGCTATCGTCGATGATGATGGTCTTCGGCATAGCGGGTTGAATGACGTCGCCAATGGCGACCCGCAACTAAGGAGTTTCGCTTTAAGGGTCCGACCGGGCCGGCTGTTCAATACTTGCGACGGTCGGCGCCGTTAGTGTTGTGACACCGCTCCCTCCGCGCTCAGCAACCTGATCCAAAGCTGCAAAAACACTGGCGTCGCGGCAGGCCGGGCAGGAAGATCCGTGAAATTCCGCGCACGCGCTCACGACGAACGGCGCACCCGGCCGAGATGATTCGAAGTGATGCATGTTCAGTCCCTGCTGCTTAATAGCCGTTTACCCAAAACGAGTATCCAAGGAAATGTTTGCAACCAAGAGTTTAGGCATCGATCTTTAGACTATCGGGGAAAAAGTCTTGTCCTTTGCTCTCGAAAACTTGCTGGATGGGCTAGCGGCGTGGGATCGGGACGCGGCGCCAGCATACACGTGGGTCGCGCTGAAGATTTTCACCCCGCTCGGGCGTAATGGCTCCTGGGTCGGGAAGACTACGGCTGGAACGGCACCAATATTTACGAGCTGAGGGTGCTCGACTGTGTGCGCCGCCGCCTGATCAGCCAAGTCGAGGCGATCGGCATCGACGACGAGTTTGCCGACGTTAGCTAAGGCCCGCCTTCCCAGCTGTGTCTGCGTTTAACCGGCGAAAGGTGCCGGTGCGTATGAGAAAGCCGTTGTTCAAAACCCGCCCCGATTATCGCGGATATATGGTCAGAAATGGTTCCATCTGAGGACGTTTGTGTTCGGCGACCGCCCCGCGTCGAATATCTCGGCTCCGCACGGCAGCAAGCCTTACAGCGCTCTGCAGAAGGCGCACGGCAGGCGCGCGGCGGCACTTATTTCTTGAAGATGAGAGGGCGCGTCTGAAATGAGGACGTTCGCCACGGAAGGGTCAAGAGGCAGATCGTCCTGAGCGACGACAACAGGCAGCGATGTGACGATGACCATGCCAGTCGCCATCTTCCGCAAGATCCGCGATGCGGCCGCACAGCCGAAGGAAGTGACGATGACCGGGTTGCGGTATGGCGACGCGCCTCAGCTGGGTGACGCGGGGGGTCTTCGATATCCGCCCCGTGTCGGGGCAAAAGACGCTGCAGGAGCCGGCGACCTATATCAAGGCAAGGACAAGGCGCGGTATGCGGGTACGCAGCGGCGTACGCAGTCGGATGCTCGCTTAAGCACACCGAGCTATCTCGTCGCGCCCACACAGCGTTAATCAGGCCATGCTGCCCGAAGTCTGGCAAAGCTGCGAAACAGCGCGCGAGTGTTGGGCTCAGGGATTGTTTCAGTGAGCGCATCGACGGTGCCTACGATGTCGCCCTTTCCTATTATCGGGCCAATCACCTGAGAGGCCATAGCCCATCCGCCGAACTGGCGCGCGTTGACGGACCGCCGCGAGAGCTCGACCACGGCCCTGTGTCGCGTATCTGCACAGATACGCAGATACGTGTCTTCTACCGGAATTTGATCGCCTTCGAGGGCTTGCAGGAATCGGGTTCCGTCGAACACCAGCAGCCCGGTGAGGCCGGCATGGCTATTATTGCGACGGGACGTCTCCAGGATCATCTCGGCATCGTAGATGGAAAGCGATGGGGCCGCGGTGCTTATGTAGGTTAGCTGGAGCATAATTTCTCCGGCGCCGACCCTAAAGCTCAGGCCAACGGCAAGTGGGGATGGATTTATCGGCAATCGCCAGGAGCGATCGGCCGATCAGACTTTTTCGGTGCGCGACCTACTCTCGATATCTGCACATCGCTTACGGTGGAGCTCTGCCAAGGAAAGATGAATGCGCGTTTGCGCAGCATCAGTGCATTGCTCGGCCAAACTGCGGCAATGCGCCTCGCGGGCGCGATAATATTCCAGGTCGTTCCCCGCCATCGGTAGCCCCTCCGGCCGGCGTGCTGCTGGCCTCTTCCAACATACTATTATGACGTGGTGAGCACAATTGCTGCAGAGCAGTGGACCGGTATTCGGTCCCGGATCAATTTCGCCGCTTGCCGCAGTACAGGTGATGGCCCCATAGCCTGCCGCGTTAAACGGATGAATGCGCCTAGCGTCGTCCGGGGTTGCGCAGGGGGCTCAGATTAAGATTGGTCGCTGGGTAGGCTTGTGGCTGGCCGTCTTGCTCGTGAGCACTCTGGCGGTGCCCCTAGTGGCCGCACGCGGTTCTGAGCAGGCCATAGATTGTACGGTTTATCTTTGGACGGTCCTGCTTGCCTCCGGCCTGTTCCTAGCCGGGATTTCGATCGTGACGGCTTGGCGGAGCCGACGGCAAACGCCGCTGCTTGCGCACTATCTGGCAATGGCCGCCCTGATCCTGCTCATGCTAGCAGCGGTGCCGGTGCTCGTGACAGGCTTTCAAATGCTGGAAGGGCGGTAGGGTCGAGACCGTGACGGTTTACGCTCGCCGTCCGATTGAAAATCGGCCGTATTGGGCGTCGCGGCCGTCTCGCCATTGCGTGAGCGGGGGCGCGACTGGTTTGACCCCGTCTCAAAATCTATCTGATTGAAAGACCGACGATCTGTATACATTCCTTGCTGCCGATTTTTACGTTGGCTGATCGCAGCCGATCTGTCCAAGGAAGCCAAAACGCCCCGCCATGAGGCGAGGCGTCTATATGGTAAGCGTTAGTCGACAGGTTAACGCTGTGCACCGCGCAGCGTCTGGATAAGGCCGATTGCGGCGATCCCCAGGAAAGCGGCGCTCGTCCACGGCCGAGCCTTTGCAAAGCTGCGCGCCTTGTCGGTGAGCGGCGCATTGCCCGAGAAATGCTCTCTGAATGCGTCGGTTAGAGCCGTCTTCTTATTCGAAATTGACTGGACTTTGGAGGAAGCGGTTGGAATGCTGCTGATGTCATTCATGGTCGTATCCTTTTTGATATAGAGCTGTAATCTGGGATAATATCCGCGCGGGGGTCTGCTGCTATTCCCGGGTCAGGGCCGACGGCTTATGCGCTGCTCTGGAACCCTTTTTGGTCTCGACAATGACCTGGGGGTTGTCATCCGAAGCGGCGACCTTGTGGTTCTTTATCCTGGTCTCGCTCGTCACCTTCTTCACGACCTTGCCGTGCGCGATGCCACCGCTGCTGTTCCATTTTACCTTGGTGCCTTTGCGAAGCGCTTCAGCCATCGTCAGCTCCTCTCGAGTGCGTGAGGCAAAACCGAGCACGGATGGGAGACGTTCCCTCGCAAGTAGCGGTGTGCGGCGACAAAGCGCTGGACTGCTATATACGGCGGCACGACTGAAGGCGGCATCGATGACTGGATGATCGGACGGGAGATATCTTGCCGGCCAAGCCCGCGCAGATCATTCACCTCGCGAGCGTTGCTGCCACGTGCACGGCGACCGATTGACTGGCGCCTATTCGTATCTCCGACACCATGCACATAAGATGCGCGGAGCCTAATACGAGGACTTTCGCGGAGTACAGCTATCTGGAAGTCTGGACGGGCCAGATTACGCGCTTCACTCGTGACTTTGGAATTGGTTAGGTCAACGCGTTCTCGCAAGCCCACCCCAGCATATTATTCTATTAGTTATTTACAGCTTGCAGCCAATCGCAGCGGGCAAGCTCGAATAAGACCAATGAGGGTAGCCTGATCCACGTTGTTTTAGATCCGATGCCCTTTAGCTAGACCGTGAGAATGGAACATGCCTGCAGTGGGTGCCGCGACGGCGCGGACTTTGAAATTCCCTTTGCCATGGCTTTCCAGCCCATCGTAGACGTGCAGGCGCGCTCGATCTTTGCCTATGAGGCGCTTGTGCGTGGCGTTGACGGCGCAGGCGCGCACCGCATTTTGTCGAGTGTTACCGAAGTCAATCGCTATGCTTTCGATCAAGCGTGCAGGGTCAAGGCGATTGAGACAGCGATGGGTGCCGGTCTGATGCAGACCGACGCCAAGCTGGCGATCAATTTTCTTCCGAATGCGGTCTATTCGCCTCTCGCCTGCATCCAGCTAACCTTAGCAACCGCGCGTCGTGTCGGCCTAGCAATCGATCGATTGATTTTCGAGTTTACGGAAAATGAGCAGATGGGGTCACCCAACCACGTCCTGGCGATCATCGACACTTATAAGAAGATTGGTTTCACCGTCGCGGTCGACGATTTCGGAGCCGGTTACTCGGGCTTGGACATGTTCGCGAAGTTTCAGCCAGACGAGGTCAAACTCGACATGGAGTTGGTCCGTGGGATTGATTCCGATCGGCGGCGCCAGGTGATCGTGCGCGCAATCGTGACGATGTGTGAGGAGCTCGACACCCAGCTTATCGCTGAGGGGATCGAGACAGAGCAGGAGGCTTCGACCCTAGCAAGGCTGGGCGTGCGATATCATCAGGGCTATTGGTATGCGCGCCCGGTATTGGGCGTTCTGCCGACAGTCAGTCATGACCGTTTCGCGGCTTGATCTGTAAGGCTGGCCCATTTTCCCTGTGCCACCTGCGAATCGATGTAATGATAGCCTGGCGCTTCGAGGCCGCACTTTGCGTCGCCGCGCCGTCATTCGGTGAGACGCACTTTGTGCCACAGCAAGATTCCGAGAAGTTGAGATCGATCAGTATCCATTGGGCCCGACCGAACGGCGATTGACTGCTTCGCGTCACCGCGAGGTTCCATCATTCCATGATTGCTGCGTTTCCGCCTGCCGCCGGAACCCCATTCTCTGCTCCGGATTTATAATCAGCCGCGCCGGCAAACCCAACGAGCGCAAACCCAACGAGCAAGGAAGGTGGGTTGGCTAGAAAGCTGAAAGTGTTCCGGACTTCCACCGGCTTTCATGACGCGTTCGTGGCTGCCCCGAGCCGCGCCGCCGCTTTGCGCGCCTGGGGAAGCACCAACGATCTTTTTGCCCGCGGCGGAGCCAGCGAGGTGACCGAACCAGCCCTGATGGAGAAGCCGCTCGCGCGCCCCGGTGAGGTTATTCGCGTGTCGCGTGGCTCGCTGACTGAGCAGCTCGCGGCCTTGCCGCCACACGAAATCGAAGCGCAGCCCAACGCCGACCGCTCCGACCAATCCCATCCGGGGAAAAATGGTGTGAGCCGGAAGAAGCTGCCTCCAAGACCCAGCCGCGCCGCGGTCGAAAAGGCTTTGGCGCAGATGGAACGCCTTCGAGCGCGCCAGCGTGAACAACTTGCCGAACTGGATGAGCGCGAGGCAAAACTACGTGATCAGCGGCGGGCATTAAAGGCCCGGCAAAGTGCGCAGCTGACGCGCGCGGAGCGTGCCGTGGAAGAAGCTCAAGATAACTATAGCCGCGCACTCGATCGATGGCGGTCGCGCGACTAATTTAGATCCTACATGGGCGTGATGCGGCTCGAGCGACCAGCTGGTGAGGACAAAGCCTGAAGCCTGGTCCGGCGGCAACCCCCTCGGCGACGCCCTGACGCATACGATCTATTTAACATAAGATATGTTATCGGACTGGCCTTGCGACGACCGATATCACCACAGGCGCTTTGACCTGCAACCCAATCCCCAACTCCCCTATTTGATCCTCCTCAGCCGATTTCTTCGTCGGCCAGCGAGTAACTTGTGCTCCGTCCACCTCCCTCGTCACGAAGAAGGATTCCTTTGCCCATCAGATCTTGGATGTCGCGCAACGCGGTATCATTCGATGTCTTGGTGAGCTTAGCCCATTTCGAACTGGTGAGCTTGCCTTCAAAGCCATTCAATAGGCGGTTTATGACCGCGCGCTGACGCTCGTTGATCGGGGTACCTTGGTGCCGATTCCAGAAGCGGGCTTTTGTCAGCACCGTTGCGAGGGCTTGTTCGGAGCCTTCAAAAGCACGGCCAAGACAGTCGAGAAACCAGCTCAGCCAAGGCGAGATATCGAGATCGCCCTTCTGTGTCCGCTCCAAAAGCTCGTAGTAGGTCCGCCGCTCCGCTCGAATCTGGCTCGACATGCTGTAGAAGCGCTGGGCGCTCTCGTCCGAGCGTGCCAGGGCCAGGTCAGCGATCGCGCGCGCGATCCGCCCGTTGCCATCCTCGAAAGGGTGGATCGTCACGAACCAGAGATGAGCGATACCGGCTTTCAAGACTGGATCGAGTTCCTGGCGACTCTCGAACCAGTCTAGGAATGCTGACATTTCGGCGTCGACGGCGGGCGCTCCCGGTGCCTCAAAATGCACCTTCTCATGGCCGAAAGCACCCGAGACGACTTGCATCGGTCCATTTTCGTCGCTGCGCCACGCTCCCACGGTGATCGCCGTCATCCCGCTGCGTGCGGTTGGGAACATGGCGGCATGCCAGTCGAACAGCCTTTGGGCGGTCAGAGGCCTGGCGTAATTCTGGGTGGCATCGAGCATCATCTCGACAACGCCCTCGACGTACCGATCGGATGGGATCAGGCCGGCGATGTTCATGCCTAGTCGGCGCGCAATCGAAGAGCGCACCTGCGCCTTATCGAGATGTTCACCCTCGATTTCGCTGGATTTAAGAACCGTCTCGGTGAGAGTAGTGAGTACAGCTTCGCTGCGTGACTCGAAACCGAGCGCCCCCATCCGGCCCAAAAGGAACCCTTGGCGGTGACGCACGGCGGCAAGCTTGGTCGCGAGCGCGTCGCCATTCCAGCGGAAATGGGGCCAGTCTTCATGTTCGTAAATATAAGGCATATTCACCGCGTCATTTGCGGCGAAAATAGCCATTAATCGCCGCATCGGCAAAGCCTAATATCCGTAAGTCCTGCGGCGAATGCAATCGCTATTCGCCGCATTGGCGGGGCACAAGCTGGCGGTTGACCTTCTGTGGAAGGTGCCGGCAACTATTTCATTGCTACAATGAATGACATTCTGTTCAACAGGGTGTAAGGAACCCCGACGACGATAATGAGCCGCCTTCGCCGGTTAAAGCGTGGGAAGAACTCGTGAAGCTGCGCGACGAAGACGGGAAGCTTTACGGGCGCCGCGCAATCGAAGCGCATGACGGTGCTTCGCCTGCTCGAGCGCAAGAGGCAGGATGTCCGCCTGCTCGTGACCGACGTAATCATACCCAACATTTCTGGTTTGGAACTCGCCGCGGCCGCGTAGCTGATCGCGCCCTCGTTGCGGATCCTCTTTACGTCCGGATATCCGCGCGACGCGATCGCCACGACGGGCGGCTTAGTCCCGGCGTCGAGCTGCTGTCCAAGACCTTCACAGTGGGTGGCCTCGCTCGCAAGCTTCGCGAGTTACTCGATCGTTCCTGACGAGCGGCGCCTTACTGGAACAGTCCCTCGATCGCGCTGGCGATATTGTGGGTTGTATAGGGTTTCTGGACGACGGGCGCATTGCGATGTTGCATGGGGAGGCTCGCCTGCTCGCCATAGCCCGAGGCGAAAAAGAAGGGGATGCCGAGTTCGCTCAGACGGTCGGCGACCCCGAAACTCGTTTGGTCGCCAAGGTTGATATCGAGAATGGCGAAGTCGATGCCGCCACGGTCGAGAAGATCGTGGGCCGCCTCGGGGGTTGAAGCCGTGGCGACATCGGCGCCGAAGCGGTCGAGAATGTCCTCGGCATCCAGCGCGATGATAAGGCTGTCCTCGACCAGCAAGATCGTGCGGCGGTCGAGCCAGTGCGGCTTGACGACCTCCTGGCTGGAAACCGATGGTCGTGCGGGCCTCGCGGGCGCGGTTCCGTAGCTTTTGGGCTCGGATACGTGGCGCGCCGGGATGCAGAACACCGCGCGCACCCCGTCCGGGGCATAATCGATGCTCGCGCTCCCCCCCAGATCATAGGGCACTGACCGGTTGACGATGGTGGTGCCGAACCCCTTTCGCTTCGGCGGGACGACCGTCGGGCCACCGCTTTCGAGCCAGGCGAAATCAAGATCGCCCTGATCGTTGCGCGACCATTCGATATGGACTTCGCCCCGACCTGACAGACTGCCATATTTGGTCGAATTGGTGACCAGTTCGTGGATCACCAGCGCCATCGTCGAATAGGCTTGCGGATTGAGCAGGACGGGCGGCCCCTCCGCCACGATCGCGTTGCGCTTGTCGGCAGCGAAGGCGGCCGCTTCGGCCGCGATCAACGCTTCGAGCGGCGCTGGCCCCCAATGATCGTCGGTAATCTGGTTGTGCGCGCGCGCCAGGGCATGGATCCGGCCATCGACGAGCCGCACAAATTCTTTGACTTCGGCGCTGTCGGGCTGCGACTGCCGGATAAGACCGCGGATTACGCCCAAAATATTGCGTACGCGATGGTTGAGCTCGGCAATGAGCATCTCCTGGCGCGCGGTCGACTGGCGCCGCTCGGCGGCCGCTTCGTCGGCCAGTCGCAGCACCACTTCGATCAGCGTTGCGCGAAGCGTTTCAGCGACCCGCAGCTCGGACGGGGTAAATGGCTCGCTGTGCCCGTCGACGGTTTCTTTCCACTCTTCGAAGCTTTCGCGCGGCGTGAGCCTGGGGCCGTTGGGGCCATATTCGACCGGCTTATGGGGGTCTCCCGCCCAGCGAACCGATTGTTTGAGCTCGGCGCGAAACAGGATGACATAATCGCGTGGAGAGCGCGAAATCGGAATGGCGAGCAGGCCGGCCGCGCGATCGGCGAAGCTGCTCGCGTCGGGGATGAGGCTCCCGATATGATCGGTCGTGTAAACCCGGCCCGCCGCGGTGCCGTTGAGGGCTCGCACGATGCGGCGAAAGTCCTCGGTCGGCGGAGTGATGCCGGAGAAAGCATAATTGCCGTTGATCCACACTCCGACACCCGTCGCCGGGATCGCGCTGGTCAGAATGTCACCGAGCCAGTCGGGATCGTTGAGAAGGGTCTCATCGGACGCGACTGCGCCCAGCAGCTGGTCGGAAATATCGCGCGCGCGCCGCTCATAGTCCACGATCTGGCGACGCTCGCGGCTCTCAAGGCGCATCGAGAACATCTGCGCGAACAGCTCGCACACCGACCGCCGCTCGAACGTCGGCGATCGCGGTGAATAATTGTGGCAGGCGAACAGACCCCACAGCTCGTCATCGACGATGATCGAAATAGACAGGGTGGCGCCGACCCCCATATTCTTGAGATATTCTATGTGGATGGGCGACACAGAGCGCAGGATCGACAAAGACAGGTCGAGCGGCGCGCCCGCGACGTCGAGCGCGGGCACAACGGGGATCGGGTGTGCATCCACATCGCGCACGATACGTACAAGATTGCGCTTGTAGAGCGCGCGCGCCTGGCGCGGGATGTCACTGGCGGGGTAATGAAGTCCCAGAAAGCTCCCAATGCCAGATTTCACGGCCTCGGCAACGACCTCGCCCGCGCCTGAAGCCGCGAACTTATAGACCATGACGCGATCATATCCGAGCAGCGCGCGTACCTGACGCGCGCCTTCGCGGTAGAAGGTCTGCAGGTCGCGCGTCTGATCGAGCCGCGCCATCATGGCGCGAACCGAGTTGGTCGCATCTCCGCCATAGGCGGTACCGGGCTCAGCCTCGATAACGATCTGACCATTTGAGAAATGGAGGGCCACGTCGAAGGGCTGCCCGGACGTGCCGATCTGACAGCCGAACAGCCGTTCGACCATGTCGGGCGTCGAGAGGTAGGAGACCTTGTTGCGCAGGTCGTGCAGGAATGCACCAGGGATGTAATCGGCAAGCGGCATGCCGATAAGTTCATCGGGGTCATGCCCGAGAAGATCCCGGATATTCTGCGACACCCGGCCAATGATCCAGTCGGTGCTTACCGCGATCAGAAAGCCGCCGGGCTGGATTGCGCCTAGAAGGTGGATGGGTTCGCGATCGCAGTTGGTCAGGTCGACCTTATCAAACTCGCTCACCACGTCTCCATCACGATTGTCGGGGCGCTGCACGGGGCAGACAGAGGCGTAACGCTGACAGGCGCTCCTGGTTCATCGCCGCGCGCAGTGCCTCAGTCGCGCCGATCGCGGACGTTGCGCTTCCCGTCGGATTGGCCGGATCGACCGATCGGGGATTGGGAGTCGATCAGCGGCTCGTCGCCGGCCATCTGCGTCAGAAAGGCGCGCGTGGCGTAGCGCTCGGCAAGAGCGCGGTGCACGGTTGCGGCACTGGGATGCTGGGCGGCGACAGCCTGCTCGCGCTCTTCATGCGCGCAGCGCAGGAGATATTCGGCTTCTTCGTCAAGATCGGGCACGGTGTCTTCCTGGAGCTGCTCATGCGCGCGCGCCACTACGATTGCAACCGATTGAGCGGGATCTTTTCGAAACACTGCGGATCTTCGGGACGATGCCTGTTGGCGCGCAACACTCCCGTCGCATTCGCCCTGCCCGACTTGTCTAACATACGTTAAAGCCACGATTTTACCGGAACCGGCAAACCACGCGGGGTTTGTATCCAGGGCAGACTTTTCCCCTCAGCAGGCGAGACGAGGAATGATGGCACCCGCCGCACGACGCCGGTCGACCCGCTCGCCCTCGGTCGGCGCGCCAACTTTCGCGCAAACGGCCATCGGTGAGTGGCAGCTGTGGCGACAGACCTTGCCGAGACTTTCCATGCGCAATGCCTGCGCGATGCCAGCCGCTTCCTTACCTCCGAGCATCGATCTCGTCTGGATCAGACGCATTCCTTAGGAGACTGACATGTCCAGCCCATCATCTGAAGTCCGCGATGCCCATACCGAGGCGCCCCCGTTAATGGGCCGCCGCGCCATTGTGACCGGGGGAAGCACCGGGATCGGCCGCGCGATCGCGGTGCTGCTGGCCGCCGAGGGGGTGCGCGTCTTCATCTGCGGTCGCGACCCCGATCATCTTTCCGATGCGCTCGGGCGGATCCGCGAAGTCGGCGAAGGCGACGGTATCGCGGTCGATCTTGCCCGGCAGTCCGATATCGACCGCTATTTCGCCGCTGCCGATGCCTATCTGGGAGGACTCGATATCGCCGTCATCAATGCCGCGGTGCCGGCCGAGGGCCTCGATGCGACAGCGGATGAGGATCTCGATTATCAGATTGCGGTCGACTTCACCGCATATCTGAAGACGACCAAGGCGTCGCTCGAGCGGATGGGCGCGGGAGGCGATGTCGTTCTGATCGGTTCGATGTCGGCGGTGTCGCAATCGGCGGGAAGTTCGGTCTATGTCGCCGCGAAGACTGGGATCGAAGGCTTCGCCCATGCGCTTCGCCAGGAGGTCGCGGACAAGGATATCAAGATCGGCCTTATCGAACCGGGATTCACGGGCGCCGACTTCCAGTATCCGGATTTCCCCCCCGACAAGCAGCGCGCGCTGATCCACGCGGCCCAAATGCTGCGCGCCGAAGATATCGCAGCCGCAGCGCACTTCATGCTGACCCAGCCTCGCCGCACGGCAGTCTCGCTCATGCGCGTCGAGACCCGCCGCGAACACCCCTAGGCTCCAAGAGCGAGTCCGCGCGGGCCGCCGCACGTTTCTCGAATTTGGAACGCGAACGCGCGCATCGGGGTTGGGCGCCCTATGCTGCCCACCGCTATTGTGATCGCGCGCGACCGCGCACGTTTGCGCCAGATCGCGAAAGTCGCGACGCGCTTCGGCCTCGGCCTGCTGGTCGACCGGCTGGGGCTCACAGCGACCTTCCAAGCCGCGCAAGGTCCTGTGGACGGGTTGCCTGAGCGGACCCGGCGCGCGCTCGAGGCGCTGGGGCCGACCTTCGTCAAGCTAGGACAGATCCTCGCGACGAGACGCGATCTGCTGCCGCCCGAGTGGATCGAGGCGCTCGAGCACCTTCACAGCCGCGCGCCGACCATCGCTTTCGACCAGCTTCGTCCCGCGGTCGAAGCCGCACTTGGAGACGCGCCTGAGGCGATCTTCGCATCCTTCGATCCCATGCCACTTGCCGCGGCATCTATCGCCCAAGTCCACCGGGCCACCTTGCATGATGGCGCCGAGGTCGTGCTCAAATTCGGCCGGCCCGGCGCCAGAGCGAAGATCGAGGCCGATCTGCGGCTCATCACCCATCTCGCCGCGATGGCTGAACGGGCGAGCGCCGAGATGCGACGCCTGTCCCCCTCGCTCCTCGTCGCGCAACTGTCTCGCGACATCCTCGAGGAACTCGATTTCACCAATGAGGGGCGCAATGCCGATCGCCTCCGTGATGATTTCGCCGATGATCCCCGTGTGACAATTCCCCGCATCCACTGGCCGCTGACCTCGAGCGGACTGCTGGTGATGGAGTTCATCGACGGTGTCGCGCCGGTGGATGGTGAGACCTTGCGCGATGCCGGTCTAGACCCGCGCGCCATAGCGGATCTCGGGGCCGATGTCGTGCTCGACATGCTGCTGCTCCACGGCCGTTTCCATGGCGATCCGCATCCGGGCAACCTGTTGTGTCTGCCCGGGAATCGCCTAGCGCTTCTCGATCTGGGATCGGTGGGTCAAATCAGCGCACGGCGCCGGTCGGAATTTCTTAGCTTCGTCCAGGCGCTGATAGCGGGCGACGCGCCGATGGTCGCCGACACATTGCGCTTGTGGTCGGGCCCTGACAGTCCGGATCACCTTGTGGTCGAGCGCGCCGCAGAGCGCATCATCGCCAGACATGGCGGCGGTCCGCTTGTCCTGAGCAGGCTGGTGGGTGACCTGTTTCCGCTTCTGCGCGAGGAGGGTCTGGTGCTGCCGCCCGACCTCCTTCTCGTTTTCAAGGCCTTGATCACGATCGATGGCGTTCTCGCTTCGATCGCGCCAGGCTTTGACTTGTCCGAACCGATCCGCCGCGCGCGCTCACGTATCCTGATGTCCCGTCTGTCGCCGCCGCGCGCAAGAGACCCCGCTGGAATGCTGCTGGAAATTGACCGGCTTGCGGCCAGTAGCCCGCGTCTTCTGCGCGCGGTCATCAGGCGGATCGAGGCCGAGCCATTGCCGTCCGATGGGCTGCGGAGGATCGAAAAGGTGATCAGCGCAGGCGCCAGGTGGGTCGGTATCGCCATCCTGATAGCCGGAGCCGCGATCGCCGGCGCGCTGCTCGTTTGATATCGCCTGAGGCCTTGAACAGAAGCGACACGGCGGTTGGCGAGATCCTCGCGCTTCTGGCCGACCGGGCCGACAATGCGACCATCTGCCCCAGCGAGGTCGCCAGGCGGCTGGCGCGTGACAATCCGCGTGGCTGGCGGGCTCAAATGCCGATCGTCCATGAGGCGGTCGACCACCTCGTGGCGCAGGCCGTAATCGCGTTGTCGTGGAAGGGGCGGCGGCTCGCGCGGCGCTGCGGCCCCTACCGTATCAGGCGGGAGCGCGCGATGGCATAGACCCGATCCTCGCCGCTAATCCTAATGCGGATTAGCATGATTTTCCCGAGCGCGACGGGTCGGCCACGCATCTATTCCGCGCGCCGAGCATTTGCATATCAACCATAAAATCAGGGAGTGACCTTGAGCGCTTTGCCCGACCGCCTTGATGGCGGCACCCCCTACCCGCTTGGCGCCACCTTTGACGGGCTCGGTGTCAACTTCGCCGTTTTTTCAGCACATGCCGAGCAGATGGAGCTGTGTCTCTTCGAGCCAAGCGGTCGTCGGGAAATTGCGCGCCTGCGCCTGCCCGAATGCACCGATGAGGTGTGGCACGGCTATCTACCGAATGCGCGGCCCGGCCTGTTATATGGCTATCGGGCTCATGGCCGGTTCGAACCCGAAAACGGGCATCGGTTCAATCCGCATAAATTGCTGCTCGATCCCTATGCCCGGCGTCTGCACGGAAACCTCAAGTGGACCGACGCGCTTCATGCTTATCCGTTGCGAAGCCGGCGCGCCGATCTGGGGTTCGACAAGCGCGACAGCGCACCGGCCATGCCCAAGGCCGTGGTGACGCACGACAGCTTCGACTGGTCGCGCGACGTGCGTCCCAACACGCCCTGGTCTCACACCGTGATCTACGAAGCCCATGCCAAGGGCCTGACCAAGCTAATGGAAGAGGTGCCAGCGCGCGAACGCGGGACCTTCGCGGCGCTCGCCCATCCCCGGGTGATCGATCACCTCAAGCGCCTGGGCGTCACCGCGCTCGAGCTCCTGCCGATCCACGCCTTTTCGCAGGATCGCTTCCTGCAGGAAAAGGGCCTGCGTAACTATTGGGGATATAACAGCCTCAACTTCTTTACGCCTGAGCCGGGTTATTTCTCGGAGGATAATCAGGACGAACTGCGGGTCGCGGTCCGGCGCCTGCATGCTGCAGGGATCGAGGTCATCCTCGACGTCGTCTTCAACCACAGTTGCGAAGGCAGCGAGTTGGGACCGACCTTGTGCTGGCGTGGCCTCGACAACGCGACCTACTATCGGCTCGCGCCCGAGGCTCGACGCCACTGCGTCAACGACACCGGAACGGGAAACACCTTCAATCTCACCCATGCCAGGGTCATCCAGATGGTAGCAGATTCGCTGCGATACTGGGCGACATCCTATGGCATTGACGGCTTCCGCTTCGATCTCGGGCTGACCCTGGGTCGGACCGACCATGGCTTTGATCCCAATGCCGGTCTGTTCGATGTTCTGCGGCAGGACCCCATTCTGGGGCGTCTCAAGCTTATCGCAGAACCCTGGGACGTTGGATTGGGCGGATATCAGCTCGGTAACTTCCCGCCCGGTTTTGCGGAGTGGAACGACAAATATCGCGATACCGTGCGGCGATACTGGCGGGGTGATCCGGGCCAGCGCGCCGACCTCGCCGCGCGCCTGTCGGGGTCGGGCGATCTGTTCGACCGCCGCGCGCGCCGCCCCTGGGCCAGCGTCAACTTTCTCACCAGCCATGATGGCTATACTCTTGCCGATCTGGTGGCGTTCGAAGAACGCCACAACGAGGCCAATGGCGAGGATAATCGCGACGGCCACGACAATAATCTGTCGCGTAACTGGGGCGTCGAGGGCGCGACCGATGATCGTTCAATCCTCGACATGCGGGCTCGGGTTCAGCGCTCGTTCCTGCTGACGTTGCTGGCTTCCCTGGGAACCCCGATGCTGGTGGCCGGTGATGAGTTTGGCCGCACGCAAGGGGGGAACAACAACGCCTATTGCCAGGATAACGCGATCAGCTGGATCGACTGGTCGCTGCTCGACAGCGAACATGGCGCAGCGCTCAGCGCTTTCACCGCGCGGCTGATCGACCTGCGCAAGCGTCACGTCGTGCTGCGGGCACCCGTCTTTCTCTATGGCGAAGGCTCGCCGGGGCACGGCATCAATGATGTCGAATGGTGGGACGAGCGCGGCGAGCGCCTCGCGCCCGAGGACTGGCACAATCCCGAAGGCCGGGCGCTTGCAATGCGACGTGCGATCCGGCTCGACGATGGACAGGTCGAAGCGGTCACCCTGCTGCTCAATGCGAGCGACGATCCGATTGGCTTCTCCCTGCCCGGCGTGGTCTTCGAGCGCCGGTTGCTCATCGACAGCGCCCGTCCGGATGCGGGTGAGGAGCCGATCGGCGATCAGTACGAACTTGCCTCCCATAGCGCCGCGCTGATCCTGTCGATCGCGGACTTCGGCGACTGATGACGCGCTGGGGCCCCCACAGGCTCACTGCCGAGCGATGGCGTTTCGCGCTGTGGGCGCCGTCGCAGAAAGTCCCTTCGCTGGAGGTCGAGGGCGCTTCCCCCCTCGCCATGGCGCCCCAGGGCGACGGCTTCTTTCATGTCGACGCGCCCGCGCGGCCGGGATCACGCTACCGCTTCCGGCTTGACGATGGGAGGGCGGTGCCCGATCCCGCATCGCGGGCGCAGTCGGGGGGCGTGCACGGCTGGAGCGTGGTGGTCGATCATGCCTATGGCTGGCAAACGCCCGGATGGCTCGGTCGACCCTGGGAAGAGGCGATCATCCAGGAGGTTCACGCCGGCGTCCTCGGCGGCTTCGGAGGCGTTGCCCGCGAACTCGAACGCCTCGCGGCGCTGGGAATTACGGCAATCGAGCTTATGCCGGTGGGCGCCTTTCCCGGCACACGCAACTGGGGCTATGATGGTGTCCTGCCCTTCGCGCCGGCGGAGGCCTACGGCTCACCGGACGAACTCAAGGCGTTGATCGATACCGCCCACAGCCTGCGCCTGATGGTTTTTATCGATGTGGTCTACAATCACTTCGGACCCGACGGCAATTATCTCGAAGCTTTTGCACCCGATTTCTTCCACGCCGAGGCCAAAACGCCATGGGGCGGAGCGGTTGCGGTCGATGAGCCGGCGGTTGCGGCTTATTTTCGCGAGAACGCGCTCATGTGGCTCCACGACTATCGGGTCGACGGACTGCGCTTCGATGCGGTCCATGCGATTGGCAACCCCATGTTCCTCAACGGGCTGGCGCGCGATCTGCGCGAGACCGTCGGCAAGGATCGCCACGTTCATCTTGTCCTGGAGAATGAGGCCAACGACGCCGCACATCTGGGTGCGGGTCGCTTCGACGCGCAATGGAACGACGATGTACACAACATCCTTCACGTCCTGCTGACCGGAGAGACGAGCGCTTATTATCGGGACTTTGCGGATCGGCGCGAGCACCGGCTCGCGCGCGCACTGAGCGAGGGGTTCATCTATCAGGGCGAGGTGTCGGTCAACCAGGATGGAAAACGCCGAGGCACAGCGAGCGGGCACCTCCCCCCCAGCGCCTTTGTCGGCTTTCTTCAAAACCACGATCAGATCGGCAACCGGGCATTGGGGGAGCGGCTCACTGTTCTGTGCGACATGGATCGGCTGCGGGCCGCTACCGCACTGCTCTTCCTGAGCCCCCAGATTCCGCTCATCTTCATGGGCGATGAAGTCGGATCGCAGACCCCTTTCCTTTTCTTCACCGACTTTCACGACCAGCTCGCCGACGCGGTGCGCGAGGGCCGACGACGCGAGTTCGCCAAGTTCAGCGCATTCAGTGACGAGACGGCCCGCGCGCGCATCCCGGACCCCAACGACCCTGCCACCTTCGCAGCGTCGCGCCCCCTCCCCGGACCCGATGCCGCGACGTGGGAGGCGCTTTACCGCTCGCTGATCGATATCCGCGCCACATGGCTGGTGCCGCGCCTTCGCGGCACCACGTCGATGGGCGCCGAGCCCATAGGCGACATGGCCGTGGCCGCGGCCTGGCGCATGGGCGATGGCCGTCAGCTTCGTCTGGCGATCGACCTGGCCAAAGTCCCGGCAGGCCTCCCCGACATGCCCGGCAAGGATATCTTCCGGGAGGGCGAACGCTTCGTTGCCCGACTGGATCACACGTGACACCGCTCGACCGGCTGGCGAGGCGCGTTGGCGTGGCGCGCCACTGGCGGGATGCTGACGGTGTCGATCAGACCGTCGAGGATGACGCACTGATCGCCATCCTGACAGCGCTTGGTCATCCCGCGAGCGATCTGCGCGCCATCAATGCGAGCCTAGCGGCGCATGACAATCTCGACCGGCAACCTCCTGTATTGCTCACGGCGGACGTGGCGCATTCCTGTCCACTGCCCGCTGCTTTCGAGCAGGCGAGCATGGCCGAGATCGAGTTTGAGGACGGAACATGCCGAAAGCTGACGGTCTCGCGAGGTCGGCTGCCACCGCTTGACCGGATCGGTTATCACATGCTGCATGTAGCCGGCCAATCCATCAAGCTCGCGGTCGCCCCTTCCCATTGCCCCTTACCGCCGCAGCGCGCATGGGGGGCAGCGGTCCAGATCCCCTCGTTGCGTGGCGATCGCACCAAATGGCATGGCGACTTCGCCGACCTCGCCCAGATGGTGGTGGGACTGGCGGAGCTCGGTGCGGACGTGGTCGCCTTGAGCCCGGTCCACGCCACAATCCCAGGGGCAACCCACTTCAGCCCTTATGCGCCATCGAGCCGCTTGTTCGCGAACACTGGTCTTATCGAGGCGCCACGGGGAGATCCGGGTGATGGAGCGCTCATCGACTGGGCGACCGTCTTCGACCTTGCGCGACAGTCTCACCGCGATGCCGCACACTATGGGGTTAGCCTTCCCGGCCCTGCCGAGACCGATCCAAGGGATCGATTGGCATTGGCGCGTCACGCGCTGTTCGACACCCTCGCCCGGCGTTTTGAAAGCCCTGACTGGAGACATTGGCCACCTGCTTATCATGATCCGGCGGGTGAAGCCGCGACACGTGTCGCAACGCAGGAAGCGGCCGCGATCTCACGTTTGTGCGCAGCCCAGGCGCGCGCGGATGATGCGCTCGGCCGGGCACAGATCACAGCAAGGCGCGCGGGAATGGCGATCGGCCTGATCAGTGACCTGGCGGTTGGCGTCGACCCCGGCGGCAGCGACGCCTGGGCGATGCAGGGTACGATGCTCGAGGGCGTCTCGATCGGTGCGCCGCCCGATCCGCTAGGTCCCGATGGACAAAATTGGGGGCTGACCAGTTTCTCACCTGCGGGTCTGCGAAAGACCGGCTTCGCGCCCTGGATCGCAATGGTCCGCCGTGCGCTCGCTTTTGCCGGTGGCGTGCGCATCGACCATGCGTTCGGTCTTGCGCGGCTGTGGGTCATACCCAAAGGCGAAACCGCGCAGAACGGTGCCTACCTTCACTACCCCTTGGTTGACCTGCTGCGCCTGCTGACCCTCGAAGCGGACCGCGTCAAAGCGATCGTCGTCGCCGAGGATCTGGGCACCCCCCCGGCTGGATTTGCGCAGGCCGCGGCCGACCGGCATATGCTGGGCATGCGCGTCCTGTGGTTCGAACGCGACGCCGCAGCCTTTCGCGACCCCGTTGACTTTACAGAGGCGAGCGTCGCCATGACGGGCACCCATGACACCCCGACCGTCGCGGGATGGTGGAGCGGTCGCGATCTCGTGTGGAGCCGGTCGCTGGGTCGAAGCGGCGTTGAGGAGGCCGAGCAGCAGCGAGCAGTCGATCGCGGGCATTTCTGGAGGCTGGTGGGCGACGCAGGGCCCCAGCCCGCGCCCGACGCACCCGAACGCGTGGTCGACGCCGCGATCGCGGCCGCGGGGCGGGCGGGATCCACGCTGACAATCGTTCCGATGGAAGATTTGCTCGGACTCGAAGAACAGCCCAACCTTCCCGGGACGATCGATGAACATCCCAACTGGCGGCGTCGTCTTGGCGCACCGGTCGATATCTTGTGCCGCGACCCGGATGTCCAACGGCGCGCGACGCTGCTGAACGAGGGACGGCGATCATGATCCCCACCGCCACCTACCGACTCCAGCTCCACGCAGGCTTCGCCTTTGCCGACGCCGAAGCGATCATCCCCTATCTGGCAGCACTCGGGATCAGCCATATCTATCTCTCGCCGGTGACGACGGCAGCGCCCGCCTCCCAGCACGGCTATGACGTCGTCGACCCCACATGCATCAATCCCGAACTCGGCGGCGAAGAGGGGTTGGAGCGTCTCGTCGAGACTGTCAGGCGCCACAAGCTCGGGGTCATCATCGATATCGTGCCCAACCATATGGGTGTTGCCGGAACCACGAATGCCTATTGGTGCGATCTTCTCGCTCGCGGCGCCGACAGTCCGCACGCGCGCCTTTTCGACGTGGACTGGCGTGTCCCGATCATGCTGCCCGTGCTGGCGACATCTCTGGAAGAGGCGCTCGAGGCGGGCGCAATCCGACTGATCGACGCGGCCGGACCCCTCGCACTCGAACTCTATGGCTCGACCGCCTATCCGCTGCGCTGCGATGATCCGGTTCTGGCCGAGGATCGTGCGCGCGCCCTCGCTCGACACGATCCGGCACGGCCCGACGGACGGCTGGCGCTCGCAAACCTCATCGACCGGCAGCATTACCGTCTGATCCACTGGCGCGCAGCGAACGACTGTCTCAACTGGCGCCGTTTTTTCTCGATCAACGAGCTGGCGGGGGTCCGGATCGAGGATCCCGATGTCTTTGAGTGGTCCCACCGCCTCTACTTCGATCTCTTTGCCAGGGGATTGATCGACGGCGTCCGTGTCGATCATGTCGATGGGCTGACCGACCCGGCAACCTACTGCCAGCGACTGCGCGCGCGTTTCGAAACCCTGGCACCCGGCCGCCCGGCCTATATCGTGGTCGAGAAAATCCTCGGGCCGCAAGAGCGCCTCAATCCTGACTGGCGGACTGATGGCACCACAGGCTATGATTTCATGCGTGAGGCCGGCGAGCTCATTCACGATCCTCACGGGTGGAAATCGCTGTGTCGCCTCTGGGAGAGCCTGAGCGAACGGGCCGGCGATTTCGCGACCGAAGCGCTGGTCGCTCGGCGCGAACTGCTGGCCTGGCAGTTTGAGGCCCAGCTCGACGCTTGCGTCGAGGCGTTTGCCGCCCTTGCTGGCGCCTGTGGCGAACGCTGGATCCCCAGACCGATGCTGCGCCGTGCGATCGAGCGGCTTTTGTGGGTTTTTCCGGTCTATCGAACCTATGGCACCGGCACCGACGCCCCGTTGAGCGACAAGCCGGTCCGCGAGCTCGCTCACAAGGCCGCTTTGCCCCTGATGCCGCCCGGCGAGGAGCCGGTGCTGATCTTCATATTGAAGCTGCTCGCAGGCACGTTGGCCGCACCGGCCGACCTTGCGTGCGACGCCGCGCGCCGATTTCAGCAACTGTGCGCGCCGATTGCAGCCAAAGGCGTCGAGGACACGGCATTTTACCGCTACGGCGTTTTGCTGTCGGCGAACGACGTCGGCTCGGATCCCGGTCGCTTTGCCAGCGACATTGCGACCTTCCATGCGGCATCGAGCGCCCGCGCGCGCCATCATCCACACGCGATGCTGGCGCTGTCGACGCACGATCACAAGCGCGGTGCCGATGCGCGAGCGCGCCTCGCCGTTCTCAGCTCGATTCCCGACATATGGGCGGATCTTGTTCAGCAGTGGCTGAGCCTGATCGGCCCTGCTGCATCGCGGCTCAATCGTGGCGATATCGCAATCCTGTTCCAGACGCTGGTGGGGGCATGGGGCGAACCTTCTGACAAGCTCCTCGCTCGTATTCATAGATGGCAGGACAAGACATTGCGCGAAGCCAAGCTGCGCTCGTCGTGGGAAGCGCCTCAGCCGGACTACGAGGGTTGCTACCGCGACCTGGCGACCCATTTGCTGGCCACCCCCGAGCGTGCCGACTTTCGAGAGAGTTTCGAGCGCTTCATCCGGCGGATCAGCGCGCCCGCGCTTGCAAACAGCCTTGCCCAAACGGGCCTGCAATTTCTGGCACCGGGCGTTCCAGATATCTATCAGGGGTGCGAAACGCTCGATCTGTCGCTGGTCGATCCCGACAATCGCCGCCCGGTCGACTTCGCCGCGCGTGCCGCTTCGCTTTCGGCAGGGGCCGGCTACGATGCCAAATTCGATCTTGTCACCAGCCTGCTCGCGCTCCGCAAGGATCATTGCGCCTTGCGCGACGGTTCGTATCGCCCGCTCCGGGTGGTCGGCCCTCGCAGCGCGCATGTCGTGGCGTTCGAACGGGCGCTTGGCGACGACCGCCTGACCTGCGCGGTTGCGATCCGCCTGGGCAGGGCCTTGGTTGACCGCGACCATATCAGCCTGGGCGCTGAATGGTGGGAAGACACGGCGGTGATTGAGGATGCGGGGCCACGGCCCGTGGTAGATCTGCTCAAAGGTCATGTGGCCGTAGCGCAGCCAACTATTTCATAGACATAGATTAATTCGCTCCCCGTACGGGGAACCGCTTCGCACCGCCGCCGTTACCCGGAACATCGAGTATCTGGGCGGGTGTTTCATGCTACAGTGGCTGACCGATAGTGCGACCTCTTTCAACGTCCGGCACAATGCGCATCGCACATGGGAAGGCCAGCGCGAGATCCCCATCAGCCTGCGCGAATATCTCCAGCATGCCGAGCGAACTGCGGTCCTGGGCGCCCCCTCGCATCGAGGTGCTGCCGCCGAGTGCCTCGCTCACGACGAGATCTGGGAGATTGACGCAAGCCTGAGCGACGGCGCACGCACGGCCGTATTTGGCCCGACGCTCGCGGCCTGCC
Source organism: Sphingomonas crocodyli (assembly GCF_004005865.1). Taxonomy (NCBI): domain Bacteria; kingdom Pseudomonadati; phylum Pseudomonadota; class Alphaproteobacteria; order Sphingomonadales; family Sphingomonadaceae; genus Sphingomonas; species Sphingomonas crocodyli. The sequence continues at coordinate 339,148 of NZ_SACN01000003.1, read as the reverse complement.
TCGCAGCGCTGCGCGCCCAGGGTCGCATCCCCGGGCGCCAGGACGGCCTCGCGGCGTAAGAGCGATCGACCATGCGTCACGGTGAACTCAAGATCAGTCGATCCTTACGTCCTTTATCGGCCGATGGTCGCGTATTCGCGCTCGAGGTGGCCGATGACGATGGAACATTTGATGTGATCGGAAGCGAGTGGATCCACATTCGCTGGGCGGGTGCGGCCCCGATCGCACCCTCGACACCCTCGCACTGGCGCTCGATCGAGCAAATGCTATTGCGCGAGGCGCGAACTCGCCGACACGCCGGGGTGTACGATCCCGAAAATCCGATGAACCTGGATCACCCGATCCCGGCCCGGCATTAGCGGCGGACGGGCGTCACTGAGCGGGCGCTGTTGCAAGCGGAACAGGGATGAACCTTGCTACGCGGTCCCGGACTGGTGCGGTCTCGGACCCAGCGCGGACCCCACCTGAGACGGTATCAGTCGACGGGGCAATCAACGCCTCAGGCGCCATCTTTATTCTTATCCGGCATTGGCCGCCCCTGATCATCGATCCTGGCGGTCGCGCTGTCCAGCTTGTGGGGCGCAGCCGGCTGACGATCGGCATGGCCAGCCAGAACGTCGGGGCTGTCGACCGGCTTGTCGAGTGTGTCGCTCGGATTGAGCCCGGAACCTTTGGGTTGATGTTCGGTCGAGATATTGGGTTGCCTGATCATGCTCTTTCTCCTTGGAGCCTCTTGGGATTGCAGCCAGCTTGAGCAGCGATGCGATATTGGCTCAAAGGATCGCGGCGATACTCGTTCCGGCCGCACGCGCGACAACGCGATCAGCCGCCTCGTTCGAACGGGCATTCGATGACTGGCGCCAAGCCTCTGGACCGAGTTCGCTCCTCTGGACCGAAACTTGGCTAATCCAGATCAGATTGCGGAACCGCGCGCAGCCTCCCGCGCTGGACGGGTGACAGCCAGGAGATTTACCGATGAGCGATGATACCTCAATCCGCGCCCCGCAGGACGCCTCGCGTATAGCTCTGACCGAAGATTACGAGGTCCGGTACTGGACCAGGAAGTTCGGCGTGACCGAGGAGCAGTTGCGCGCAGCGGTGCAGGAGGTCGGTCACAGCGCCGACAGGGTAGAACACCATCTCAGCGGATCGACGCAGTGATAGCGAGCAACCGTCCAGATCCCGGTGACAATTCTCCCAAGCCCCGGCCGCCCGCCGAGGGTGACGATCATATCCCGCCCCCTCAGCCTGGATCACCAAAAGGCTGAGGCGGGCCAAGGCCGCGCAAATTCTGTGCACGGCGGCTAATCTGGTGCTTACACCCTGGCTCGGTCGGAGCGGCAATCGGACCGCCGCGGACACCGCCGTCCGCCGGTAACTGGTCAGTCAGCATCCTTGGCGGTTGCCGCCCGCGCGCCGTTTTGTTCATCGACCTGCTGGTCGCCAAGCTGGCCGCTTCCATGATAGTTGATCTCGGTTTGGCCACCATGGCCAAGGAAATCCCCCGGCGAGGTCTTGGGTTTCTTGTCCTTGTGCGGATTAGGATAGGCGCCTCCGCCGCTCTCGCCCGCCGACGCGCGTTGATGCGGTTCCTGCACGCCATCGGGGTGCACCTTGGCGTCGCGCGCCCCGCTCGCCTGCATGGGATATTTTTCAGCCATAACCCACCTTTCGTCAGATCATTGATTGCCCAGCGTGCGGCCGCCATCGGCGCCGCCTGTACCCTGCCCGGATCCGGGAGGACCGGAGGTCACGGCACCCGGTCCAGATGCGGTCGAACCAACGGGCTGCTGATCGACGCCGCCGATGCTGTTGCCTGGCGTTGCGGCGTTGACGAGCCGATCCGCACCCACGGCGGTGCTGGGATTTTCATCGATCCCCGTGCTGCTTTTCTCGCAGGCCGTCAGCATGACAAGCGCCGAGATGACGAGATACTTCATAAACAAATCCTCCTGATCGGCCGTGCCTAGCGGCTTCCCCCGACAGGGGCGTCGGCGCCCGTTATGTGATGATCATCGATGATCGAAGGACCCTCGCCGCCACCGCCGGCCGGATCGCTGTCGAAATCTTCCGCCCCGCCCGCTCCACCGGCACCGGCGCCGCTGCCGATCACGACGCCGCTGCCAGCCTGAGGAGCACGCCTGCCACGGTTCGCCTCCGCGCTGAGCCCGCGCGTCGTCACGGTCGGCCCGGAGCGCTGACGGTAGGAGCCCTCCTCGCCGGTATAGCCACTCTGAAGGTGCGGACTGTCGAGATATTTGTCGTCGCTCATAGGGCGTCCCTGGATCGACGCGGGCGAAGCCTGCGCGGTCATACCGTCACAGCGCGCGCATCCGAGCTTGGTTCCCGCTGCGAGGGACCGAACTGACCAACCTAGGTTAGATCGTGATCGTGGCGGAGGCCGCGCGCTCTGGCGTTCGGGCGTACACCCTGTCGCGCTACCTGGCGCCAGCGCCCACCCTGAGCAGACTGGGCGCCAAGCGTCGGTGCTACAAGCCCAGTTTCGCGAGCGCTGAACCGATCTCGTCAAGCGCAACTTCGCGCGAGGCAGGCTGAAGGCGGTTAAGCGCCGTTTGAAGCCGCTTCTGCGCAACCTGGAGGGTTTTATGCCGGATTTCGCGCGTCGCGTTGGTCCGCCACGATCGGCTTTGACCGAGCTGCCGCGCCCATTTTTCCTCCTCGACGGCAAGCACCGCCAGCGCCAGCCTCAATCCCTCACGTCGCCCCCGGGCAAAGTCGTCTGTGACATGGTCGGCGATGCGAGCCTTCGGATTTGCGGATGGACTGGACATGCTCAGCGCGACCCTGCGAGGCCAGGCTGCACCGCATCGTCGATCGCCTGCCCCAGCCGAGCCTGGTTGAAGGGCTTGCCGAGCCGGACAGTGGGGCCGTGAAGGTTTGCGCGCCAAGCCGTCTGACTGATCAGGCCGAGCGGCGTCATGGAGTGTTGTCCGGCGACGACGTCAGAAGCGAACGAAACATGCGGACCTCGCGGCCAAAAGGGCTATGGGTTCACCTAACACCTCACATTGCCGCAAGGTCCATCGCGATCAGGCAGCGCCCCGGATTCGCGCAAAGCTACGCAGGGTAGCGCGCAGATTGGGATCGGGCAGCGTCTCGGTCAGGGCGTCGACCTGCCCCACCAGGTCGGCGGCACTGCCCGCTTCGTCGACGACATGCGACGCCATCGCCCACTGCCCGAATTCGCGAGCGTCGATCTGGCGCTGGGACAGGCGAACCACCGCCCGATGCCGCGGATCAACGGCTATTCTCAAAAAGGTGGCTTCGATGTCTGGCAATCTACCCTCGATCACCTGCAGAAACCGGACCTTGTCGAAGATCAGGAGACCGGTGATCCCGGTCTGGCGATTGTTGCGACGCGATCGCGCGAGGATTGCCTCGACATCGGACAGACTGAGGCCGGGGCGGGCGGTACTGATATAGGTAATCTGATGCAGCATTTTGGGGTCTCCCGCACCCTCGCTAGGACCCTGAATGCTGTCAGACGGTTAACGGCGTGCCAGATGTTGCAGGCAAACCGCCGGGCGGGGCGGGAATCGTGCTGATCCAGATCAACTTTGGGCGGCGCGCGCAACCTCAGGCGGCGACCAGGGTTCGAGCCGTCAATGCCCCTTAGGGAGAAGTCCATGCCGCGCCACGATCCGGTACAGTCCCAGCCAATCGAGCTTTCGACACAAGAAGCGCGCGCCGGCGCGACGCCGCGCATGACGCGATATGTGCTGGGTGTTGGTATCCTGCTTGTCGTGGTCGCTTTTGGGATCCTCCTTGTGACGATGATGGCGCGCACATGACCTTCGGCAGCGAAGCGCCATCAGCCGGTCGCGACATGGCCGTTGACGAGTCGTCGACGGGCTTTACCGCGACGACCGTCGAGCTCGAGCTTCCCCAAGGATTGGCTCGCGTCCGGGTCGAGGCCGATGCGCTGCAATTCTGGTGGGGTGCCGAGAGCGGTCCACAAACTGCGCATGGTCTCATCGATGAGCATCGGGCGGAGATCGAGGCGGTTGCGACTGCCAAGATCGCGCGCGGAGCGGTGGAATCCGACGGCACTGTTATCGTTGGCGACGAAGATTTCGAATGAGCCTGGGACCCGGCCGCTCAAACCTAATTTTTTTTTGAGATCCGGATCGTCAGCCGACCCTCAGCTTTGAGAGGACCGCGCTAGAAGATCGCGCGGCTTGGGTGGGCGCCCGGGCTTCCACAGGCTCGTCATCTGCCCGCCTCGCAGACAATCAGATCGGTGGAACCGTTTAAGAATATCACGCATTTTGTTTGTGGACGCGGCCCGCGCACGGAAATCCGGGGGCGGCCTGCGCCGATAGGAGCGTCCCGTCCCGCCTTTTGGGGCAAGGCGGGACGCTTTTCCTCCCGCGCCCGCGACGTCGACCGGCCTTTGCTCGACATGCAGCCGCCGAAGAGGCGCATCGACGCTTAGGCCTGGCCGCACGTCCAAAGACTTATGCTTGCGGTCGTAAGCGGCGGCATCCTTGGCATGGGCTGCTTGCCTGTTCCTGACGTCGGCCAGATTGCCAACCGTCCATCGGGTGGGCTGCAGCTTGGACGGGCTGGCGATATCGAAAATGCTTGCGCGCAGAGGCGTCACATATCCTGCTGCTGCTCGCCAGGCCGGCCTTGGCCGTCCGCCTGCCTGACGCCGGGTCGGGACAGCCTCCAAGCGACGCGCTACCGGAGCCAGCAGCCAGGGTCTGGCGGGTTTCTAAAGGTGAAGGCAGGCCGCCTCGAGGAGGAGCAGGCCTGTGAGACCGAGTGCCATTTGCAAAGGCCGTAACCGTGCGAAGTGTCGGGGGGCTTCGCCGCGCCTCGCCGCGACCGGATCGGCGATAGCAACCGCAAGGAAGCCCGCAATCAAGATTGCGACGCCTATCACGGGAGCCAGCAGGAAGATCGGCATTGCCAGCAGGCCTGCGAGGAAAATGCCCAGCGTCACGGCGAGCGTGACGAGACGGGGAGTCGCGCGCACTGCAAAGCCATAGCCGCGTCGGACTCCCGCCACGAAGAGCAGGATCGCAGAAGCCCAGCCCGTCCCGCCGACGATGGCGACGGCGTCGATCGGATCGGTCGACATGATCGCAACAATTCCCGCCCCCACGATGGGAAGCATCGGTCCGAAACCCAGGAACAGGCTCAGGGCGGGGACTTTGAGGGGGTCGACGTTGTCGGCATCTGCACCCGCGAAGACCATCACTTCACGCGCCGCGCTTGTCGCCCGGATCGACGCGGGTTTCGCCCGGGGCCGGGGCAGGAGCGACGAGCCCTCCGGCCCATTCGATTTCTCCCCCGCCGGGAGTATCGTCATGGCGCGCAGGCGCGGTGGGCTGCTTCGGCGGCTCGGGGTTACGGCGCGTATCGTCGGAGTCGGAATCGGCTGCCACGTCATGTCTCCCAGAAAACAGTCTGCAGGTCGACGCGCCACGCCCGCCCAGGTTCCGCGCAGGGACTTCGCAGGCGCACCAGATTTCACAATGTTCGGCTCAAACTGGATCGCCGGTGTTCTCAGCGCATCGTTCGCTTGCCAGCGTGCGAAAGGTTACCGACCAACGGGTCTCATCGAGCGCAGCTATGCTGTGCTCCCAGTGACGGCGGATCTCGCCAGTGAGGGCATAAGCCGCACGCGGCTCGAGCGCCACCGTCGAGCGCGCGAACCCCGCGCGGCCGGGACCCACGCGCCGGCGAAGGCGCAGCGTCGCGGTGGCGCCAAGCGACAGGCCGACGACGTGCCCGAATTGCGGCCGGTCACGGTGCCATCCGATCGTCGCGCCCGGATCGTACCGGATGAGAAGCGCCTGGACGAGCTCGTGCGGATCCCGCTCGATCAGCCGCGCCATGCGCGTACGCACCCCCGACAACCAGTCGGGAACGGGATCAGCGGGTGCGAGCCGGCCATGATCAAAGTCATAATGCCATCCGTAGGACCGGGTCAGCCGCCTGCCCTCCCAACCCTGAAAGCGAAAGGGAGCCAGGCCGCATGAATCGATCGCGGCGATCAGCGCGTCGTGCTCATCGGGGGTGATGATGGCCTTCGCCGTCCGGAGCCCGGGGACAGGGGCGCCCGGCGCGCGAGCAAGTCGATCGGCGCCACCGACGTTCTCGAACAGGTCACGGCCATTCATGTTGCGATCAGGGCGCGGCTTTGCAGCGGCGCCTGGCCCGGACCCGTGACCCGATGCAGCGCCCCCGCCCGCTCCCAATCATGATCGGTGCTCACAAGCCAGAGGTAGGCGAAGCATCGCCTTCGACAAGACCGCAGCGGTCAGGCTGATCTGGATCAGGCTGATTCTTGGCGCACCTTATGGTCCCGCAAGCGGCGATCTTGCGTTGACTGACCCTATCGAACCCTTCCCTGTTCCGGATCTCCCTCCCGCATGCAGCTCGCAAAACCCCATCCGCACGAGATCGTCACGCCCGCTGATCTCGCCGAAGCCCTCGGGGCGCCTGCTGCTATCGGTCCGACACTCGCCCGTCTCGTGGAAGCGATCGGGCATGAGCCGCTCATTTGCATCGCCCTTGACGAGACCCGCGCCATTCAACTCGCCGCCGGCCTGACAGCGCTCGCGCCCGCGGCGCAGGTCATCCACCTGAAGGCGCCCGATGCGCTTCCCGGTGAGGTGCCGCCGGCGTCTCCGGCCAATATCGGATCGCGAGACGCGGCCTTGCGACGCCTCGCGGCGTCCGATCAGGGCGAGCGCGTGCTCATTATGAGCATCGATGCCGCGCTCGCTCAGGTTCCGATCTTGCGCGCCTTGCCGCCGCTCCTGACCCTCAGGCGTGGAATGACGCTGGACGCAGAAACACTTGGCGCTGCCCTGATTGCCCTGGGCTATCGCGAGGACGACCGCGTTGACGAGCCGGGAGAAATGGCGCGGCGCGCTGTCATCGAACTGTTTCCGACATCGCTCGATGAGCCCGTGCGGCTCGAGATGGAGGGTCGGTGCCTGACGAGCCTGCGTCGTTTTGATCCCATCAGCCAGCGCAGCCGCGACGATGTCGAGGTCGTGACCATCCATCCGGCCCAATGGGCCGCGCCCTGGAAAGGTGTCAGCGCGCTGAGCTACTGGCCGGACGCGCGGATTGCGCTCGACCCGGGTGTCGGCGCGCGTGTGACCCAGCTTCACGATCTGGCAGCGGATGCAGGCTCGTGCACGCTGGTGTCCGCTGCCGCATGGCAAGACCTTATTGGATCGCGCAGGCGTGTCGATATCGCGCCTGGCGACGAGGAGCCGGTGGAGCGCTTTGTAGAAGCCCGGCGCCCCGCACAGGCCACCTTAAGCGCGATCACGCGCTGGCAACTTGCCGGCGACCGGATCATTCTGGCGGGTGACACGCGTGATCTGCGCTTTCTCACGCGGCGGCTGACACGCACGTCGCCGATCTCCGCCCAGGCCATCACCAGCTGGGCGGAGGTTGCGCGCCTGCCGTCGGGTGCGGTGGCGACCCTCGCCATGCCCCTTGAGGAAGGGTGGTCGAGCCCGGGGCTCAGGGTGGTCGCCGCGGCCGACGTGCTCGGCAGCCGCGCCGGCTCCGGCCACGATGATGCTGGCGAACTCGACGATCCGCTTCACGGGGGTATCGATCTCAGGGTCGGCGATCTTGTCCTTCACGAGGAGCATGGTCTTGGCCGCCTGTCCGGTCTTGAGACAATTGCGTCTGATGGGCTGCGGTGTGAAGCGGTCCGCCTCGAATATGCCGGGGGCACCCACCGGCTCGTTCCAATCGAGGAGGCCGATCGGCTGTGGCGTTATGGTGCCGATACGCAGGCCGTTTCGCTTGACCGGCTCAACGGATCGAGCTGGGCCAAACGGCGCGAGGCGATAATCGAGGCGATCGCCACGACCGCCCGCACCCTCGTCGCAATGGCGACGGCCCGGCGCGCGCGCGAGGTGGCTCCGCTTGCGCCACCCGTCCCGCTCTACGAACGCTTTGCGGGACGGTTTCCGTACGCGCTCACGCGCGATCAGAGGCGTGCCGTGGACGCTGTGCGCGCAGATCTCCTTAAGGGACGCGCGATGGATCGCCTGATCGTGGGCGATGTCGGCTATGGCAAGACCGAGGTGGCGCTGCGCGCGGCCGCGATGGTCGCGCTCGCCGGACGACAGGTTGCACTCGTCGCCCCCACCACCGTGCTGGCGCGCCAGCACGCGGAAACCATCCGACGCCGCTTTGCGGACCTCGGCATCGAAATCGCCACGCTGTCGCGGCTCACCAGCCCAGCCGAGGCGCGCGCCATCAGGACCGGACTTGCCGACGGATCGATCAGGCTCGTGGTGGGGACGCAGGCGCTCGCTTCGCAGTCGGTCAGTTTTGCCGATCTTGGCCTTGTGATCATCGACGAGGAGCAGCGCTTCGGGGCCGCGCAAAAGGCGCGGCTGCGCGAGCAGGCCCAGGATGGGCATGTTCTGACCCTGACCGCGACCCCGATTCCGCGCACGCTCCAGACCGCGCTTATCGGTTTGCAGGATCTTTCGGTGATCGCGACCCCGCCCGCCCGCCGGCAACCGATCCGGACGATGAACGGCGAATATGATCCGGACCGACTTCGCGCCGCCCTTCTGCGCGAGCGCGATCGCGGCGGACAGAGTTTCGTCGTCGTGCCCAGGGTTGAAGATATCGAGCCGCTCAGCCTCGAACTCAGCCGTCTCGTCCCAGGCTTCGTGATCCGCCGGGCGCATGGGCAGATGCCTTCGCAAGAGGCCGATGCGGCGATGCTGGCCTTTGCCCAGGGTGATGGCGATGTCCTGCTGGCGACCAACATCATTGAAGCGGGCCTCGACGTTCCACGCGCCAATCTGATGGCGGTGATGCACGCCGATCGGTTCGGACTTGGCCAGTTGCACCAGCTGCGTGGCCGGGTCGGTCGCGGCGCCCGGCGCGGTACGATCCTGCTGTTTACCGAAGCTGGACACGCGCTGGCCCCGGCGACAGCGAAACGCCTCAAAACACTCGAGGCGCTCGATCATCTGGGTGCCGGGTTTGCAATCAGTGCCCAGGATCTCGACCATCGCGGCGCCGGCGACCTGATCGGTGACGAGCAGGCCGGGCATGTTCGCCTCATCGGGGTCGATCTGTATCAGCACTGGCTCGCGCGCGCTCTGGCGGCCGACCGCGGCGAAGCGGTCGAGAGATGGTCGCCCGATATCCGCCTCGCGTGCGATGCGAACTTGCCTGAGACATGGATCCCCGAAGAGGATTTGCGCCTGGGCCTCTATATCCGTCTGGCCCGTCTTGACGACGATGCCGCCGTCGACGCCTTTGCCGAAGAGCTCGAGGACCGGTTCGGAGCCCTGCCCCCCGAAGCCGGGCGTCTGATCGCGCTTGCGCGGATCCGCCGGCTTGCCTGCGCCACTCGGGTCGCGCGCATTGATGCTGGTCCCGCTGCGATCGCGCTCACGCCTCGCCCTGATTTCATCGCCACCCTCGCGGAGCTCGAGGCCAAAGGCGACCGCCTCCTTCTGCGCGGCGACCCGGGCCCTGACCCGCTCGCGGCCGTCGCCGCGCTGCTCGAGCGCGTACGCGACGCGCCGGCAGCCAGACCCAGCCGCCGCCCCGGGCGCCCAGCCGCCCGTCCCAAAGCCGCGTGCGTCAAAGCGCGCGCATCGTCCCGGAGATCATCATGACCGAGATATCGCCATCCCGTCGCACCATTTTGTCCGGGGCCGTGCTTGGCCTGGCGGCATCCGCGGCTCCCGGGCTTGCCCAGGATGGGGAAACCGCGTCGGGATCGGCAGAGCTGGTCGATCCGCGCACCAGATATCGCACCGAGCCCTTTCCCGAGCAGCGCCAGCCCTGGCCCGCGCTCGCGTCGAAAATGAATCCACCGCCGGATCATGGCGAGACGAGCTATAAGGGGTCGGGTCGACTGCTGGGGCGCCGCGCGCTGATCACCGGCGGCGATAGCGGAATCGGGCGCGCTGCCGCGATCGCATTCGCGCGCGAGGGCGCCGATGTCGCGATCAACTACTATCCCAGCGAGGAGCCCGATGCGCGCGAGGTTGTCGCTCTAATTCGCAAGGCGGGACGAAAGGCGGTGGCGCTTCCCGCCGACATTCGAACGAAGGAGGCCTGCGAACGGCTGGTCGCCGATGCGGTCCGGGGGCTGGGCGGGCTCGACCTGCTCGTCAACAATGCAGCCTATCAGCAGTCAAAAGCGTCGATTCTCGATGTGTCCGACGATGAGTTCGACCAGACCTTCAAGACCAATATCTACGCGCCCTTCCGCATATCGAAGGCGGCGATTCCGCACATGAAGCCAGGGTCGGTGATCATCAACACCGCGTCGGTCAACAGCTACGATCCGGGCGAGGAACTGCTCGCTTATGCATCGACCAAGGGTGCGATCCTCATCTTCACCAAGGGTTTGGCCAAACAGCTGGTCAAGCAGGGCATCCGGGTGAACGCGGTCGCGCCGGGGCCGATCTGGACCCCGCTCCAGGTCGCCGGCGGCCAGTTGCCGGGCAAGCTTGGAGAATTCGGGCAGGATACCCCGCTGGGCCGCGCCGGTCAGCCCGCCGAACTCGCCCCGCTTTATGTGATGCTTGCCTCGCAGGAAGCGAGCTACTCGACCGGAACGGTGGTGGGCGCGCATGGCGGCAAGGGAAACCCGTGAGTTCGACATGACGACGGCCGATATAGCAGGATGGATCGCGCCGGCCGCGACCGCTCTCGCGGCGATCATGACGGCAGCCAATCTGGGTGCTCGCGTGACCGGCTGGGGCTTTGTTGTGTTTCTGATCGGGTCACTTGCCTGGAGCACGGTTGGCGCGAGCACGGGACAGACCAATTTGCTCGCGACGAACGGCTTTCTGACCATCGTCAACCTGATCGGGATATGGCGCTGGCTCGGCCGCCAGGCGCGTTACGAGCAAGGCGCCGCGCGGGCCGTGCAGGCGAGCGCTGCGCGGCCCGCCCCTGACCTCCTCACTTATGGCAGGCTGATCGGCGCGCAGGTTAGTGATCAGGCCGGTCAGATCGTCGGGGAGACGATCGAAGTGCTGGTGGACTGTGAAAGTCACCGGATCGCTTATGTCGTTATCCGCAGCGGCGGCCTTGGCGGCGTGGGCGAGCGCCTGCGCGCGGTCGCCCGGCAGGATCTGACGATCGGCTCGCAGGGGATCGTGCTTGCTTTGTCCCATGATGGGTTCGAGCGGCTCGACGACTGGGTGCCCGAGGCCCCGCCACCACTTCCCCGTGCGGCCGCGGCGGCCTAGCCCCTGGGCGTCTGGGGCCTGTTGCCCTCCAAAAGCTTCGCCGCCGGCCGCCAACCTGCTGCCCCGCACGATCGTCATTGATCTGCATCAGCGCGATTAGGCGGCACTGCGCCAACCCTGCGGCGTTTAGACCGGCATAAGATCGACACCATGCCAGCCCGGAAAGACAGGAGTTTGCGATGTCCAGTTTCGAGGCTCAACGCATCCTGAGCGATCCCGTGTCGGTCAGCGTGGCCGACGGCTATGTCCTTGTCGATCACCCGTGCGGCGTGGCGCTGACGCTGACCGCCTCCGCGGCGATACAGACCGCGGTCCGTCTGCGGACCGCCGCGCTCGAGGCGGAAGCGTCGAGCGAGCCTGGCACAGACAGGTCCGACTAGCCCTGCTCCCGGCGACCTCTCACGATGGCGCGAGCTCGATCCAGACCGGGCAATGGTCGCTGGTCTTTTCCCAGCCCCGCACAAACCGGTCGACATCGGCCGTGCGCAGCCTTTTGGCGGCCGGGCGATTGCACAAGAGATGATCGATCCGCAGCCCGGCGTCGCGCGCGAAGGCATTTCGAAAATAGTCGTAGAATGTGTAGATCGTCTCGTCGGGATGGAGATGCCGTAAGGCATCGACCCAGCCCTGCTCCAGCAGTCCGGCATAGGCCGTTCGGACCTCGGGCGCGAACAGCGCATCGTCGAGCCAGCGCTCGGGCTTATAGACGTCTTTAGGAGTAGGCATGACATTATAGTCGCCCGCGATCACCACCGGGGCGCGGGTCTTGTAAAGCTTGCGCATATGGTCGGTGAGGCGGCTGAACCAGCGCAGCTTGTAGTCAAATTTCGGACCGGGCCGGGGATTGCCGTTCGGAAGATAGAGCCCACCGACCAGAATTCCGCCCACCGCTGCCTCGATATAGCGGCTGTGGAGGTCGTCCGGGTCGCCCGGCAGCCCGCGGCGGGTTTCGATCGGATCGGCACCTTTGGCCAGAATAGCCACGCCGTTCCACCGGCTTTGCCCATGCCAGATCGCGCCATATCCGGCGGCGCGGATCGCATCCTCGGGAAAAGCGTCCTGGGGGGCCTTGAGTTCCTGCAGGCACACGATGTCAGGCTGGGTCTGGTCTAGCCAGCGCAGCAGCACCGGGAGCCGCCCGCGCACCCCGTTTACATTGTAGGTCGCGATCCTCATAGGTCGGGAAGAACCTGGTCGGCGCGACCCCAGCCCGTGAGCGCGCTGGAGCGCGCGCGCCTGACGAGCGCGGCGGCGTCGCCCACATACCAGTGCGCCGGACCGTCGATCGTCTCGAGCTCCTTCCAGCTGAGCGGCACCGCCACCGGCGCTCCTTCACGCGCACGCACGGCATAGGGCATGACCGCTGTCGCTCCCCGCTGATTGCGCAGATAGTCGACGAAGATGCGTCCTTTGCGTTGCGCCTTGGGGAGCGCGGCGGTGAAACGCTCGGGACTGGCCTGCGCGACCGCCTGCGCGAAACGTCGGGCAAAATCCTTCACCTCGGGCCACTCGGCCTGGGGCGTCAGCGGGGCAATGACGTGGACGCCTTTACCACCGGTGACCATCGCGAAGGTTTCGAGCCCGATTTGTGCCAGGAGATCGCGAAACTCGAACGCGGCACTTCGGACCGCCTCGAAACCGAGGCCTTCGTCAGGATCGAGATCGAAGACAAGGCGATCCGCTTTTTCGACATCCTCGATCCGGGCGCCCCAACCATGAAATTCGATGGTGCCCATCTGCACGCAGGCGAGCAGGCCCTCGGCATCGTCGATGAACAGGTATGGCTCTTCATGTCCGTCTTTTTCGGCAATCCCGACATGCTTAATATGCCCGCCGAACGTGCCCGCGTCATGTTTCTGGAAGAAGCATTTGCGCGAGCGCCCCTGCGGACATCGCACCAGGCTGATCGGGCGGTTTCCCACCCAGGGGAGCATGATGTCGGCCACTGCCGCATAATGGTCGGCAAGCGCGCCCTTGGTGATATTGGCTTCGGGAAAGATGACCCGATCGGAATTGCTGATCGCGACACGGGCACCCGCGCCCCGCGCGGCCGCGCTCGCAACTGGCGTTTCGTGTTCGAGCAGAACGGCGCCGGCCTTCTTGTCCTCGCGCAGGCCCAGATAGGAGGGATGACGCAGGACCCCTTCCTCGGTGACTTCGATAAAGGCAACCTCGCAAACGAGGCGCGGCTCGATCCACCGGGCGCCGCGGACAGCGGCTCGCGGCGCCACAACGGGCGGTTTGCTGACGCGCAGCTTCTCCATCAGGCTCATCAGCCGCTCGATCTCATCAGCTGTGAATCCGGTGCCGACCTTGCCGGCGTAGACCAGCTTGCCGTCCTCGTGAACGCCCAGCAGCAGCGAGCGAAACCCGCGCTGTTTGCTGGATGGGGTCCATCCCAGAATCACGAATTCCTGGCGGCGAATGCACTTGGTCTTGAGCCACGTCCCGACCCGCGATCCAACGTAGCGCGCGTCGGCGCGCTTCGAGATGACGCCCTCGAGTCCTGCCTCGCAGAACCGTCCGAGCAGCGCCTCCCCCTGGCCGACGATATGATCGGAATAAAGCAGGCGGGGATGGCGCGCCGCATTGCGCGATAAAAGGGCTTCCAGTCGCGCCTTGCGATCGATGAGCGCAAGCCTTGTCAGATCCTCTCCGTCGATCGCCAGCAGGTCGAAGGCGTAGAACCGGATCGCGTCGGGGTCATGCTTCAGCGCCGCCTGCAAGGCCTGAAAGCTCGTGCGTCCGTCGGCACCCACGACCACGGCCTCGCCGTCGATCAGAGCCGAACGGCAGTCAAGTCCGAGACCTTCGTCGATCAGGCCCGCAAACTTGTCGGACCAGTCGAGCCCGGAGCGCGTATAGGCGCGCCCCTCTCCGGTTCCGATCGCCAATAAGGTGCGATAGCCGTCATATTTGAGCTCATGAAGCCAGCGATCACCGCTAGGTACAACATCGACGAGCGTCGCGAGCTGCACCGGCTGAAACGGCGGGGGGCGGGTCGCCGGCCTGCTGTCTTGAGGGCTATGTTTGTCTCCCGCCTGCTTTGTCCCATGCCGCCCCTTGGCTGCGGGTCGCCCGGCTGCGATCTCTTCAAGCGTGAGACCGGTCGCGATGCTGGTCTGATGCGTCATCACCAGGTCGTCCGATCCGGCCGCGTGCGCATCGTCGATCTTGCGAAGCAGCCAGTTTTCGCCCTTCTCCTTGCCACGCGGCCTCAGTCGCACCATTAGCCACTCACCCTTCATCCGCCGGCCGTGGAGGATGAAATGAAGATGCCCCTCTTCGAGCGTCTTCGAAGGATCCTTGCCCCCCACCGGCTCCCACCAGCCATTATCCCACAGCATCACGGTCCCGCCGCCATATTGCCCTTTGGGAATGGTGCCTTCGAAGCGGGCATAATCGAGCGGATGGTCCTCGGTGCGCACCGAGAGTCTCTTGTCGTCGGGGTTGGCGCTGGGCCCCCGCGTGACGGCCCAGCTCTTGAGGGTGCCGTCCAGTTCAAGCCGAAAGTCATAGTGAAGCCGCGTCGCCGCGTGCTTTTGAACGACGAAGCCACGCTTATCGGATCGAGGTCCTGACCTTGTCTTCACGCCTGCCGGTTCGGCGGTCTGGGTAAAATCACGCTTTTCGCGATACCGCGTGAGCCGCTCCTGGGGGCTGGCGGCTGGGGGTGAAACGCGTTTGGAAGCGGATTTGCGCGCGGCACGAGCCATGAGAACCTCCACGATGCCCGGTCAACCACGCTGCGGCGATCACGTTCCTGGAGAAACCCTGATACGGGCCGCCAGCTAATCCAGATCAGCAAGAATTTTCCCGCTCGCGTTGGTCGCTTGATCGGGCCGCGCGTTGGTGGGCTGAGCGCGCCGCAAAGACGATTGTCATGAAGATACACCCGACATCCGCCCTTCTCCCGTCGTGGATGAAACACCTGATTCCGCATGCGCGCGGGAGCGCCGCCTCAAGGGTTCGGCCGTCGCGACCCGGCGCTTGCGACGCTGCGCACAACCTGGCCCCGGCCGCGACGCCGCCCCAAGGCTGAGCTATGTTCGAACACGTGCCACATTGGCTGGGCGCCATGCTGCGCGAAGTGCGTGCCGGACATAACAAGCTGGCGGTCGCACAGCCCGAGCTTGCAGGGCTCGAACCATTTCATCTCGCCAGCCCCGCATTCGGTCCGGGCGGGCGTTTGCCGACACGCTTCACCGCCGACGGCGCCGGTGTATCGCCGCCGCTCGTGTGGCATAGCCTGCCCGCCGAAACCCAGCATCTGGCTTTGCTTGTCGAAGATCCCGACGCCCCCCTTCCTCGGCCATGGCTGCACGCTCTGATCTGGTGCCTGCCTGCGACGCAATATGCTCTCGACGAGGGGGCCATGATGCGTGGCGACAGCGCTGCAGGCCAGGATTGTGGGCAGGAGACGAGCATTGCGCAGCCATGGCTGGCGCCCGACCCGCCAACCGGACACGGCAGGCATGATTATGTTTTCGAGCTTTTTGCCTTGCGCGCCGCCCCTTCGCTTGGCGATCGTCCATCGCGAAGCGCCGTCATTGAGGCGATGGCGGGCGAGGTCCTGGGTGCTGCGGTCCTGGTCGGAACCTATGACAGGGGAACGCCCGCACCTCTCGACCAGGGGCTCGGCGCTGGCCCGGTCGATATCATCGCACGAAGGAGTCCTGCATGACCAAGGGATCGGACGATTTTCGCCGCAGCGTCGCGGCGCGTGCCGCCGAGTTGACGGGTGTCGACAAAACCGCCGTGCTGGCCGAGCTCTCGGCCGACGGCAGAACGCATCACGCCGCGTCGCGCCAGCTCGCCGCCGCGATCGAGCAGGCGATCCGTGAACTCGAAAAATCGACGGGGCAAGATATGTGCTAGCAAAAGATAGCCCAGGCTAGCGTAAGCTAGCAGGTTAGGATGGGAGGATGTTGTCGGCCGCCCCGAAGCTTTCTTCGAGAAAGGTGATCAGCGCTGCCCACGATGCCGCATCGGCGCTCGCGTCATAGGCCATGCGTGGATCGCGAAGTTCGTCAACAGCCCTATTGGTGAAGCTGTGAAGCGCGCGACCATAGATCAGCAATTGCCAGTCGGCATCGGCCTCGAACATCTCCGCCTGGAAGGCCGCCAGATCGTCCGGCGGGACAAGCGGGTCGCGGGCGCCCGTCGCTACGAAGATGCGGGTCTTGATATCATGGGGTCTTGCGGGCGCAGCGCTCGTCAAAAGGCCGTGAAAACTCGCGACGCCGGCCAGCTTGGCCCCGCTTCGGGCAAGTTCAAGGACGGCCATCCCGCCAAAGCAATAGCCGATCGCCGCGAGGTGGGCAGGCCCGCATCCTGTAACATGCGCCATAGCTTTGAGCGCCACGCCGATCCGCGCGCGCAACAGTGCAGGCTCCAAGCGCAGGCGCTCGACGGCGGATGACATGGCGTCGCCCGAGAGCACGCGCCCCCCGCCGTGCAGGTCAGCGGCGGCGGCCCAATAACCAAGTTCCGACAGGAGCGCGCAGCGCCGGCGGACATTGTTACCTATCCCGTCGGCTTCATGAATCACCAGAACGGCGCGTCCATTGGCCGATCCGCGCGGGGGATAGATTTCCCCCACATGACGCACCCCGTCGTGATGGTAGATGAGGGACTCTGCTTTCAACGGGCGTCCCTTTTCCTGAAGATCGCGGCGACAACCGCGATCCTGTCAACGTCGTGATAGGCCGGCGTCTCAAGCTCCTCGCCAAAGACGTCGGGGTCGAGTTCCTCGTAGGTCAGGTCACATGACGCGCCGGACGCGCGCTCGGCCAGCGCCCTACCGAGCGCGTCGGCGCCATCGACGATGGCGCTTCCCGAATAGAGAATGAGGCGTCCACCCGGAACAAGCCTCGGCAGCGTGTCTTCGACCATCCTCACCGCCACCGCCGCGCCGTGCATATTGCCGCCATCGCGATAATCGCGGTTATGCGGATCGATCATATAGGGAGGGTTGGCGAGCGCGAGGTCGATCGGGTCGTCAACGCCGTCGATATTGGCGCCGAGATGCGTACTGACCGACCGTCCCGCCGCGGCGGCGTTGATGCTTGCCAGCCGCAATGCTGCGGGGTTGATGTCGGTCAGGGTAAGGCTGGCCTGCGGCGCCAGCCGGCCCGCAGCGATGGCGCCCACGCCGGCGCCCGTGCCAATGTCGACGACATGCGCATGCCGAGACGCGGGATCGCGGGCAAGTTCGTCCCGGATGAGGCGGGCGAAGCGATAGCTGTCGGGACCGAAAAATACCGCGTCTGGCGCGTCGGTCGGGAATGCCGAGTGGGCAAAAAGGTCTCCGAAGAGCGAAGAAACCCGGATGCGTGACCGCGCCCGGCCGTTGTCGACTGGCTCGAGCATATGCGCAGCCTCCAGCAAGGCTAGTATCGCGGGATCCGCCTGCTCGCGCAGAAACGGCCGGCTCCAGCCGAAAATATCGGTCAGCCCTGGTCGAGGCGGCGATGACGCACGCGCGAGCACCCGTTGGTGCGTCGCAGGAGTCGGCGTCACGAACTCATAGCCTTGGCGCCGCAGGACCCGCAGCAACTCGAGCAGCGCCAGATCCTCCCGCGTCCAGCGCGGGATGTCGCTGTCGGCCAGGCCGCTCATCGCGCCGCGTCGGTCGCCGTCGTTCCCAACGCATCAAGATACAGATAATCCGGATCGAACTGGCCACGTCGACGCAACCCCTCGAGGTCCTGGATCTGCACCCGCGACGATCGGAAGCTCATGATATTCTCCTCGCGCAGCGAGCGCATGACGCGGTTGATATGCACGCTTGTTAATCCGCAAATCTCGGCCAGGTCGTTCTGGGTGATGGTGAGATCAAAGCTGCGGCCGTCGCTGAGGCCGACCGCCTCGAGGCGGGCATTGGTTTCACACAGGAAATGCGCAATACGCCCGGCGGCATCGAGCCGGCCAAGACGAAACAGCCATTCGCGGTGTATCGCGGCGTCGAGGAGCGTCGCATACCACAGCTTCTTTGCCAGATCGGGCTGTCTCGCGCAGATCTCATCTAGCGAGCGGTGCGGAATCTCGGCGATCCGCGCCGCGGTCAGCGTCGCGACATCGTGATCGAGCGTCTTGAGCGGATAGCCATGCAGATCGACGAAGTCGCCGGGCACGTGGACCGCCACCAGTTGTCGCAGACCATTGCGGTCGTCGCGATAGCGGCACATCAGACCTTCGATCAGTAAGGTGCTGCGGCCCAATGTTCGCCCAGCTTCGACGACAATCTGTCGCGACGGAATTTCGCGTATGTTGCTGACGGCGGCTTCGAGGGTCTCGCGCTCCTGCGGCGTGAGTTTCGCGCCCCGCCGTCGCCGTAGGAATTTGTCGGTGATCATCGCCGCACTCCCTGCTCGACCGCCCAACGCGCGGATGCGCGCCAGGAGCCACGCGCCCGGCAAAATCCCGCTGATCTAGATCAGTTTCACGTCGCAATGCGCAACCGTGGCGATGCTCCAGCGGTTTTGCACACACGCCCAAGACAAGACGAGGACAATATGGCGACCGCATTTCGCAGTGAACTCCGAGGCTCGCAATTCCTGACCGACAGCTTCCAGCGCGGCCTCGCGCACTGGAATCGCGAGCGGCTGGCCCCCGGTCTCCCGGGTGTCGACTGGCAAGTGGCGCTCGAGCGCGACAATCGCATGTTACGGCTCGAAGGCGGATTTCTCGAGGAGCTCCGCGCGGCCGTCATCGACGAGGCCGCCGCTGCGCCCACCGATCCCGATGGCTTTGTCGCGTGGTTCGAGAACCTCAAGGATGGGGGGCCTGGCCAGGGCGATCCACTCTTCCCCTGGCTGGCTGAACAGGCGAGTGCCGAGGAGCTGCGCTGGTTCTTCGAGCAGGAGGCCGCGGGCGAGGCGGGATTTGACGATCTGGTCGCGCTCACCCAGGTCAAGCTTCCGACCGCGCCCAAGCTTGAGCTGGCGCGCAATTATTGGGACGAAATGGGCCGTGGCAACATCAAGGGCATGCATGGCCCGATGCTCGACGATCTCGTTGCCACGCTCAATGTCGACCCGGTGATCGAGAAGACGGTCTGGGAAAGTCTCGCTCTTGCCAATGCCATGACCGCCATGGCGACCAGCCGGCGCTATGCGTGGCATTCGGTTGGTGCGCTGGGGGTCATTGAGCTGACGGCGCCCGGACGGTCGGCAATGGTTGCCAAGGGACTGCGCCGGATCGGGCTGAGCGACCGCGAGCGGCGCTACTTTGATCTGCATGCCGTTCTCGATGTCAAACATAGTGAGGACTGGAACCGCGAGGCGCTGCGTCCCGCGATCGCACAGGACCCGGCCCGCGCCACCGCGATCGCCGAGGGCGCGCTGATCAGGCTGTACCGCGGTCTTGCCTGCTTCGAACGCTACCGCGCAGACCTGTGGGCGTAACGCCCGCCCCGGCCCAAACCGGCCTGACGACGCTGGCCCGGGCAACGCTTGCGGCGCTCGTGTTGAGCCTGGGCGCGGGCGTGATTGCGGCTCGGGTGCAATGGGCCGGGATTGCCGTGTTCCTGAGCGTCGCCGACCCGATCGGCAAGCTCTGGCTCGATGCACTCACGATGACGATCGTGCCGCTCGTCTTTGGGCTGCTCGTCGGTGGTATCGCGAGTGCTGCTGCCAGCGCCGGTAGCAGCGGTGTCGCCACGCGCGCCACGATCTGGTTCGCAGCTTTGCTGATCGGTGCCTGTCTGGCCGCGGCTCTCGCCACCGAACTGGCCCTGGCTGTCAGCCCGGTTCCCGATGCGGCGGCGGGACTGCGCACCGATCTGCCGGCGCCTCAGATCGCCGCGCCGGCCTCATGGATCACCAGCCTCGTCCCGACCAACATCATCAAGGCCGCGGCCGACAGCGCGATGGTGCCGCTGGTTCTCTTCGCCCTGCTGTTCGGGCTGGCCGTCACCCGGATCGACCAGGACTTGCGCGCGCCCATCCTGCTGGTGTTCCGCGCGCTGGTCGAGACGATGCTCGTCATCGTGCGCTGGGTGCTCGCGCTCGCGCCACTGGGTGTCGCAGCCCTCGCCTTCGGCGTCGGCGCGCGCGTCGGACTGGGTGCGGCCGGAGCGCTGGTCCACTATGTCCTGATTGCTGCCAGCGCGTGCCTGCTCGCCACTGCGCTGGCCTATGTCGCAGCGACGATCGCCGGGCGGATCTCGCCACTCGCGTTCGCGCGCGCTGCCTTGCCCGCCCAGGTGGTCGCGCTGAGCACGCAGAGTTCGCTCGCCGCCTTGCCTGCGATGATCGCCGCCGCGCCCGCCTTGCGGGTTCCGGCAGCCAGCGCGGGGATCGTCCTGCCGCTCGCGGTCTCGCTGTTCCGTGCAGCCAGCGCTGCCGCTAATGTCGCCGTCGCGATCTATCTGGCACACCTTCACGGCCTGGCGCCCGGTCCCGCGACGATTGTCCTTGGGGCCCTGGTCGCGGTGCCGATCAGTCTGGCTGCGGTCGGATTACCGGCACAGGTGTCGTTCTTCGCCACGATTGGCCCGGTGTGCCTGGCTATGGGTGTGCCACTGACATTGCTCCCGCTTCTGCTGGCGGTTGAAACCATTCCCGATATCTTCCGCACCGTCGGCAACGTCACGGCCGATCTCGCCGTGCTCCGGATCGCCGGCCGAGGCGACGCCGTCGCGATCACGGGCGCGGGACAGGGCGCGCCATCGCTTCAACCCGCCGAATGAGCGGTCCGGCGAGCTTCGACCTGACGCGCTTTATCGATGCTCAGGCCGGGTCGTTTGCGCGAGCGTTGAGCGAGCTGGAAAGCGGCGTCAAGGCCAGCCATTGGATGTGGTTTATCTTTCCCCAACTGGCGGGCCTGGGTCGGAGTGCGCAGGCCCGCATCTATGCGATCAGTTCGCTCGAGGAGGCGAGGGCCTATCTTGCCCATCCGGTTCTCGGGGCCCGGCTGCGGACCAGCGTGCAAGCGCTTCAGGCACTCGACGGGGACGATCCGGCGGAAATCTTTGGCCCGCTCGACGCGCTCAAATTGCGCTCGTCGCTGACGTTGTTCGGGCGCGCGGGCGGCGGCCCGCTGTTCGACGCCGCGCTTGCTCGATGGTATGGAGGTCCCGACCCGGCGACGCTCGCGCTGCTCAATCAGACCGCCTGATCAATCGCAGCGAGATCGGCGGGGCTCGCCTCGCGCACGAGCTGCTCCATCCCGCACTGGCGGGGCGCCTTGTCGGGACGCCACCGCAAAATACGGGTTCCGTGGCGGAACCGGTCGCCTGTTACTTGGTCATAGGCAACTTCCACCACCAGCGCGGGGGTCAAAGGCTCCCAGTGCCGGTCCCGCCCTGCACTCCAGCGGCTCGGGCCGTCTGGCGATTTTCCATCAAAGCCGGCACCGTCGCGATGCGGCCTGATGCGGCGCTCGAGCGCGCTGTGATCCTCGGCCCGGATCGCGGCTGTGAAACCGACATGGTGGAGCAGTCCTGTGTCATCATAGAGCCCCAGCAGCAGCGAGACGATCCTCCCATCCTCGGCGCGACGCAGACCGCCGACGACGCAGTCGGCCGATCGGTGAACCTTCACCTTGAGCATCGCCCGTTTGCCCGACTGATATGGCTGATCGAGCCTCTTGGCGACGACCCCGTCGAGCGCTCCGCCGCTTTGAGCAAGCCATGCCTGCGCGGCGGCGCGCTTTTCGCTCTTGTGCGACAGGAGGAGCGAGGCGCTGCTCGCCCGCGCGTGAAACGCCTCAAGCGCCCTACGCCGAGCTGTCAGGGGTTGGTCTGCCAGCTGGTCCGGGCCACTCGCCAGGCAATCGAAGAGCATCAGTTGCGCCGGGGTCGCGACGGACAGCTTTGCGATGCGGCTGGGCGCCGGATGCAGGCGCTGCTGGAGCGCATCGAACGAAAGGCTTCCGCCCTTGGGCAGGATGATCTCGCCGTCGAGAATGAAGCGGCGCTCCCGGCAGCCGGCGACCGCATCGACCAGCTCCGGGAAATAACGTTCGAGCCGCTTGCCCGCCTTGGACCAGAGCGCGATCCGCGCGCCGTCACGCACGATGATCGCGCGAAAGCCGTCCCACTTGGGCTCGAACTGCCAGCCGGGGGCGTCGGGAAGCGCGCTGACGAGCCGCGCCTCCATAGGGGCTATGGGAGCAACGTCGCTCATCGTCGTGAGAGGCCGTCAGCCCTGGCAGTCGCCGACGCGCGCGAGCGGCATCGTCAGGCAATGCACACCGCCCCCGCAGCGCGTGAACTGGTCGAGTTCGAGCGTGTCGACAGTGTAGCCGCGGCTCCGTAAGAGCGCCGTCACACGCTCATTGTCTGCCGAAGCGATGAGGCGGCGGCCTCCGAGCGACAGAAGATTGCAGCCAAGCCCGCGCGCTTCCTTGTAGGTGACGGGAATAGTCTCGATGCCGTGGCGCGCAAGCTGGGCAAGGAAGTCGTCCGACAGAACATCGGTGCAGGCAACCGCGAGCCCGTCATCGACCATGGCGAACTGCGTATCGAGATGCAGGAAATGCGGATCGAACGGGTAGATGATCACATCCCAACGCCGTGCGCGGAAGATGTCGGCGATCTCGGCGGCGCCCTGCGCGTTGGTACGCTCGCCCGAGCAACCGATAATGACCAGACCCTCGCGCACGATCGCGATATCGCCGCCTTCCGCCGTGCCTCCGTTCACCCTGCCGGCGAGCAGGGCTCCCATTCGGCGCGCCGCGACGAGCGCGAGATCCGCCTCGCGCCGGCGATGCCCGGTGGCAGGCCGCAGCGCCAGCAGTCCCCAGGGGGTCGTGACCAACGCATCCCGGGTGAAGCACATGTCGGGCATTGCCGGATCGGGACGGATGAAGTGACAGCGCACACCGCCGCGTTCGAGAGCCGACTGCAGCGCACGGTGCTGCCTCAGCGCAAGCGGCACCGACGTCTCAAAGCCGTCGCGCAGCGATTCCTGGGTGACCGAGCAACAGGGCACGGGCTCGAGGAAGGCGGGCCGGCACAACAGAACGTCGGTGAGGCGGTCGGTTTCGCTGCGGACGCTCCACCGCTCGTTTGAACGAAGGCGACTTTCTTCGCCGCGCTGAAAAACGTCGAGTTTCATGAATCATCCTCAGGATTGCCTTGTCGAAGCGCTCAAGCAAAAGCCGAGGTTCCCGCAGCCGGAGCCGTGACTGATCTGCGTTAGGGCGATTAGCCGTCCGCCGCTGCAACATCACCTCCGCTCACGCATTGAGGCGGCTTCACCCTGCAAAGGAGAGTTCGCGATGCGACTATTCCCACGAGGCTGCCCAACGGCGCTGACGCTGCTCGCCGCCGGTTTGATCTTGCCCGCCTGCAACATGCGTCAGGATCAGGCCGGACCGAATGGAAGCGAGGAGAAGGTCTCAAATGCGCAGATGGTCGAGCCCGTCGACACCACGCCGCTGAGTTCGACCCCCGGCGCCGCGCCTGACAACAGCCAGGTCGAACCGCGCGACCCGGTCACGCGCTGAACCATTTCAAGCTACCGCGAAAGGAACTGCCGATGGCTCGCAAGCCCGCCTCGTCCGCAACCCCGACCAAGGCCGCGCGCAAGAGCGCTGGTGAGAGCGCCAAGAAGGCCCCGAAACTGCCGGGCGACGTCGAGATGGCGACGAGCTTTGCCGAGCCGCAGGGTCAGGGTGGTGAGACGCATCAGGTCGCGGCCGGTGATATTGCGATCCTGACCTCGGCACAGGGCATGCCCATTGCAGACGACCAGAACAGCCTGAAATATGGCGCCCGTGGTCCGACCCTGCTGGAGGATCCGCATTTTCGCGAGAAGATTTTCCACTTCGACCATGAGCGGATCCCCGAGCGCGTTGTCCACGCACGCGGTTTCGGCGCGCACGGCTTTTTCGAGCTGACCGACAGCCTCGCCGACGTCACCCGCGCGGATGTCCTGCAGCGCGTGGGCGAGCGCACGCCGGCGTTTGTGCGCTTTTCCACGGTTGCGGGTTCGAAGGGCTCGTTCGATCTTGCGCGTGACGTTCGTGGCTTTGCCGTCAAGCTTTACACCAAGGAAGGCAACTGGGACCTCGTCGGCAACAACATCCCGGTCTTCTTCATCCAGGACGCGATCAAATTCCCCGACCTGATCCACGCGGCCAAACCCGAGCCCGATCGCGGATTTCCCCAGGCGCAGACCGCGCACGACAATTTCTGGGATTTTGTCAGCCTGACGCCCGAAAGCATGCACATGATCATGTGGATCATGTCCGACCGCACGATTCCGCGATCCTATCGCACGATGGAAGGCTTCGGGGTGCATACCTTCCGGCTGGTCTCGGCCGAAGGCAAGTCGACCTTCGTCAAATTTCACTGGAAGCCCAAGCAGGGGCTTCAATCGGTGGTCTGGAACGAGGCGGTCAAGATCAACGGTGCGGACCCCGATTTCCACCGTCGCGATTTGTGGGACGCGATCAACGCCGGCGATTTTCCCGAGTGGGAGCTGGGTGTTCAGCTGTTCGATGAGGCCTTTGCCGAAGCGTTCGACTTCGATGTTCTCGACGCGACCAAGATCATCCCCGAAGAGCTCATCCCGGTACGAACCGTGGGCCGGCTGGTACTCGACCGCGTGGTCGACAATTTCTTCGCCGAAACCGAGCAGGTCGCCTTCTGCACCCAAAACGTCGTGCCCGGGATCGACTTCACCAACGATCCGCTGCTCCAGGGACGCAATTTCTCGTATCTCGATACCCAGCTCAAGCGCCTGGGCAGCCCGAACTTCACGCACATCCCCATCAACGCTCCCAAATGTCCGGTCGCCAACTTCCAGCAGGACGGTCATATGGCGATCGCCAATCCGCGCGGACGGGTCAATTACGAGCCGAACAGCTGGGGTGCCTCGATAGGTGGTCCGCGCGAAAGCCCCGAGCGCGGGTTCACGAGCTTTCCGGCCGAAGACCAGGGCCCCAAATTGCGCATCCGTCCCGAGAGCTTTGCCGACCATTACAGCCAGGCACGGCAATTCTATGTGAGCCAGCTTGCGATCGAGCAGAAGCACATCGCGGATGCGCTTGTCTTCGAATTGTCGAAAGTCGAACGTCCGGACATTCGGGCACGCATGGTCTCACACCTCCTTCATATCGATGAGATGCTTGCCAACACGGTGGCCGACGGGCTGGGGCTGGCGACGCTCCCAGCGCCCGCGCAAGCCGCTCGAGCGCCCCTTCCCGACCTTCCGCCTTCGGATCCGTTGTCGATCGTCAAGAATGGCCCAGCAAGCTTCAAGGGCCGCAAGCTCGGCATCCTCATGAGCGACGGCGCTGATGCGGCGATCTTTACCGGGCTCACCAAGGCGCTCGACAAGGTCGGCGCCCTCTATGAGGTGATTGCTCCCAAGGTGGGAGGCATCACCCTGGCGGACGGCACAGCGATTGCGGCCAAACATAAGATCGACGGCGGACCATCGGTGCTGTTCGATGCGGTCGCCATCCTCGTTTCGGACGAAGGCGCCGCGCTTCTCGCCGGTGACGCCGCGGCGCAGGATTTCGTTCGCGACGCGTTTGGACATTGCAAGTTCATCGGCCTGACGCGCTCCGCTGAGCCAATCTTCGTGAAGGCCGGTATCGCCGATATGCTCGACGACGCCTGCCTTGCGATTGCCAGCGCCAAGGATGCGGCGGCGTTTGTCGAGGCGATCGCGCCACTTCGCTTCTGGCCGCGCGAGCTTGAAGTCGATCTCGATGCGAAGTGATCCAGCGTCCCCCCCGGCACCGGGAGCGGCGGTATTACCGCCGCTCCCCTCCCCAGCCCGCCTTCAGCAATTGCTGTTCGACGCCGCCAGGCTGGGTCGGATCGATGTCCTGCCCGCGCTTCTCGAGGCGGGGGTCGACATCGAGGCACGCGATGACAAGGGTCACACGCCGCTGATCCTGGCCAGCTATAACGGGCATGCCGCTGCCACCGAGGCGCTGATCAAAGCCGGTGCCCGGGTCGACGCGCCCGACAGCGCGCGCGGCAACACGGCGCTGATGGGCGTGGTTTTTAAGGGCTATGAGGCTTTTGTGGACAGGCTGCTCATCGCCGGCGCCGACCCGGAGCGCGCCAACCATGCCGGGCAGACCGCGCTTATGATGGCGGCGATGTTCGGTCGCACCGCGATTATCGATCGCCTGCTCGCCGCGGGCGCCGATCCGCTCAGAGTCGACGCGGTCGGCAACAGCGCTTGGTCGGTTGCCCGCGGTCAGGGCAACGAGGTGATTGTACAAAGGCTGATGGCTGGCCGCCGTGCGCGGCAATCCAGACACTGACGACCGCCGAAACGCGCTGCTGGCGAGCGCGCTGTGCGATAGTCCAAAATCGCCCCGCCCCGCCCTGCCCTTTGCCCAGCTTTTGCTGGCAATGCGTCTTTCTGGCTTGCTGACCTTGCCCGCAAGCAAAAGCCGTGATCGAATGCGTCATCGGCCTGCGCCCATCGCGTCCCTTGAGGGCGGTTCGATCGGCTTTGCGTGCACGCGCGGCTGATCAGCCGGTCGTGTATGCCGCGGTCATACCGAACACTGGAAGGGTCGCGCCAGCTCAGGCGGGTGGCTCTTCATCTTTTGATGGGGGGTGGAGCGCGGCATACCAGGCGGCATAGGGGCTGTTGCGCACCGTATGCCGGTTCAGGTCGGGCGCGCCATCGCTCCACCAGACCGGCCCCCGCTCGCCCAGCGCATGCTTCGCCCGATCAACCGCGATGTGCGCTTCGTCCTGCGCCGCCTGATCGCCTGCGCGTCTCGCGGTGCCAACCGCCCTGCGCGCCGCCATCAACGCCTTGACCAGGCTGCCGCGCTCTGGTTCGGGAAGCGCTGGATTGCTTCGCCGCCACAGCCGGCCTCGCACCACGATATAACGGCCATCTGGGGTGACGGGCGGCGGGACCGGACCGCGCCCGCCGCCGCGTCCCATCAGACCGCGGTCGAACTGACCTGAGCGTGACTTCCCGCCTGATCAGAGCGGATGGTTCCGCCGAACAGCATCTTGAGCTTGCCAGCAAGCGACATATCCGTTTCCCACAGCTCGGCATCGTCGATGTCGAAGCGCAGCAGCGCAAGATTGGGATCGGCCTTGCCGCCGGGGAACCAGGCCTCGACCGGCTTGGACCACAATTTGTCGATCATCGCCGGATCCTGGTCGATCTGCGCACGTCCCGAAAGACAGGCGAAGAAGTCCTGCCCCTTGGAGACGAACTGGACCATCGCCTGCCCGCCGGCCGCGAGCCGGTTATCCCGCCCAATGAAGAAGTAGAGACGATCGACCTGATCCTTGTCGAGCTGGACGGTAAGGGGTTCGCTATGCTGGCCGTTGCCCGTCAACCCAACCATGACGAAGGGTCCGTCGCTCATCTTATCCCACAGATGTTGCTTGAGCGTCTGCGCGTCGGCCATATCATATCTCCTTGGATGTTCGGGTCTAACGACGCTGCGGGCGCGAAGTTCTGTGCCCGCGGTCACATTCGCGGCGGCCGCCTGGTGGCCGGTGTCAGATAACGGCGGTGACCAGACCGAGCGCGACGGCCTCGTTGGCCTCGATATACCAGTTGGACGGCGCGCGGCGCAGCACCTCCTCCATCGTGACCGCGCTCCCACGGATCAGGTTGGCGAAGCCTTCATTCTGGATCGCGATCGAGCTTTCTATTTCATGGAGCGTCGCCCTGACGCTGGCGATGCACGTCGTGAGGGGCCCTTCGACCTGCAGCGTCTTCGACATCTTGCGTTCGTGGATCATCAGCCGCGTCCCGCGGGTGAGAAAACGGTTTTCGGTCGCAAAGAACGACATGAAGGTCGTACCCGCCGAATAAATCGCGGCTTTGCCCAGGAAAACGAAGCGGCGATCGGGGTTGAGATCGCTGTGGAAGCGGATGTCCTCACCCATCATGCGCGCGACTTCGGGATCACCGCCCAAGGTGGACAATTCGACATGGACCCTTCCGGCACTGCTCTGGGAGGCGAGCGCAGCCTCGAGCTTTGTGCGAAAGTCACGGTACATGTCATAGTCGACGGGACCGGAGAGCAGGATGGCGGGATTGCGGAAATCGGGGGCAGTCAAAGCGGGTGCTGCGGCCATGGCGTATCTCGGAGCAGGGGATGGACGGGCGCGTGTGCGCCCGTCCTCAAGGGCAGTGCGAGGGATCAGGCCGCGACCGGGTTGATCGTGACGGGCCTGGCAGGCGCAAGCCCTGCCCCCTTTGCCTGTTCCATCAGCTCTTCCTTGAGCTGCGCCATCTGATCGCGCAGGGCCACCAGATCGACATCGGTCTGCCGACATTGCGCGAACATGCCCTCGGACGGCATCTCTTCCTCATGGACGTGGTGCTTGATCTCTTCTGACAGCACCTTGACCTTGGCGTCGTAATAAGCCGCGTCGGGACTTGAAGCTTCGATGTCGTTGATCAAGACCTTGGCCCCGTCATGTTCGACATAGGCCTCATCGAGAATATCATCCTCGATCTTGCCGCGGAACGCGGGATAGAAAATCTCCTCCTCGATCATCGTATGGATTTTCAGTTCGACGCAGATTTCGTGCGCGATCTTCTGCTTCCTCGAACCGCCACGTGCCTTTTCGAATTGCTCGAACAGGTCTTCCACTTTGCGGTGGTCGGCCTTCAGCAATGCAATGGCGTCGGTAAAATTATCGACCACGGCTCGCCTCCTTTGTGCGCGGATGCCACGTCGCGTCGCGCTTCGAGCGAAAGACTCCCGCCGCCCCGCCCTGTTCCGTTCTCAGCGATCCACAGATGCCTGAATCGGCCAGAAAATCGTCCTGATCCAGATCAGTGTCGGTCAGAGCGCGGAACGTGCTTCCGCGAACCCATAACGATGCATCTTGTTTCAATGGGTTGCGCATCGAAACGATCGGAACGGCCGATCGGAGCGGAGGTTGAGCAGGCTCATCGTCCCACGGAGATTTCCGATCATGAGCGACAGCTTTTCCGAGCGGCGCGACGACGCTCCGCTCTCAACGTCCAAAAACACAGATGCGGTCAGGCAGGCCACGACGGAGCTTGTCGAGCCCAAGGGCGAGACGCTGATCGGCCGGACAGTCACGATCAACCGTCCGCGCGCCGAACTCTACGCATATTGGCGTGATCTGACCAACCTGCCGAGCTTCATGGATAATGTCATACGGGTCGATGCGATTGACGATCGCACAAGCCATTGGGTGGTCAAGGCGCCTGCCGGCCGCACGGTCGAATGGGATGCTGTGATTACCGAGGACGTCCAAGGCGAAACGATCGCCTGGGCGTCCGCCGAGGGCGCCGATGTGCCCAACAGCGGTCGCATCGATTTTCGGGACGAGCCGGGCGGCCGCGGCACCCACGTCACCGCAACGATCGTCTACGATCCGCCGGCAGGCGTGGTGGGCAAGCTGATCGCGAAGCTTTTTCAGCGCGAGCCCGCCATTCAGGCGCGTCGCGACCTGCGCCGTTTCAAGCAGCTCATGGAGACCGGCGAGATCGCCACATCGTCGCGCACCCGCGCGCAGTTCGAAGAGGAGACGGCCTGATGCGTGCGTTGACCTGGCATGGTAAGCATGACGTCCGCGTCGATACGGTTGACGATCCCGAAATCCTCAATCCGCGCGATGCGATCATCAAGATCACCTCGACGGCGATCTGCGGGTCGGACCTTCACCTGTACGATGGCTATATCCCCACGATGCAGGCGGGCGATATCCTGGGGCACGAATTCATGGGCGAGGTGGTCGAGACCGGCCCGAAGTCGACACTGAAGAAAGGCCAGCGCGTCGTCGTCCCCTTCACGATCGCGTGCGGCGCCTGCTTCCATTGCTCCAAGCATCAATATTCGGCGTGCGACAATGGCAATCCGGCGGACAATCAGGACATTGCGATGGAGCTGTACGGCCAGCCGATGTCGGGTCTGTTCGGCTATAGCCACATGACCGGCGGCTATGCCGGCGGTCAGGCCGAATATGTGCGCGTGCCCTTCTCCGATATGGGGCCGATCGTGATCCCCGACGGGGTTGAGGACGACAAGGTGTTATTCCTGTCAGATATCCTGCCCACCGGGTGGATGGCGGCGGAAAATGCGCAGATCGAGCCGGGCGACACCGTCGCAGTCTGGGGTTGCGGACCGGTCGGGCTGTTCGCGGTGCAGTCGGCGATGCTGATGGGCGCCGCGCGCGTGATCGCGATCGATCACTTCCCGCATCGGCTCGAGCTCGCCAGGAAGTTTGGCGCCCAGACGATCAACTTCGAGGAAAGCGCGGTTTACGAAGCGCTGATGGAGATGACGGGCGGGGTCGGACCCGATGCGGTGATCGACGCCGTCGGTCTCGAGGCGCATGGCTTCTTCGTCGACAATGTCGTTGACCAGATCAAGGCGTCGACCTTTCTGGGCACCGATCGCACCCATTCGATCCGCCAGGCAATCGTTGCGTGTCGCAAGGGCGGGCGGGTATCGATGCCGGCGGTCTATGGCGGCATCGTCGACAAGTTCCCGCTTGGCGCCTTCATGGAAAAGGGGCTGACGCTCAAGACGGGTCAGACCCATGTCCAGCATTATCTGCCCGGTCTGCTTAATGCGGTCATGGAGGACAAGATCGACACGACCTTCCTCATCTCGCATCGCCTGCCGCTCGAGCAGGCGCCCGATGGCTACCGGATGTTTCATGACAATCAAAACGAGGTGACCAAGGTCGTGCTGAAACCCGGCATGGCGCTTGCAGCCAAATGAGGAGAGAGCTGATGGCCAACGGACAATATGCGATCATCACGGGCGCCTCGACCGGTATCGGTTTCGAGCTGGCGGGGCTTGCAGCGCAGGCCGGCTACGATCTGCTCATCGTGGCTGACGAGCCGCTGATCACGGCCGCGGCCGACGATCTGCGCGCGCGGGGAGCCACTGTCGAGGCAATCGAGGCCGATCTGTCGACGCTGGAAGGGGTTGACCGCCTCCTCGACGCCACGAACGGCCGTCGGATCGATCTCCTGTGCGCCAATGCCGGGCGAGGACTCGGTCACGGCTTTCTCGATCAGAATGTCGACGACTGGCGCCGGGTGCTCGACACCAACATCACGGGAACCATCTACCTGCTCCAGAAGGTGTTGAAGGACATGGTCGCGCGCAACGATGGCAAGGTGCTCGTCACCGGGTCGATCGCTGGCTTCATGCCCGGCAGCTTCCAGGCAGTCTATAATGGCACCAAGGCCTTCATCGACAATTTCACCGACGCTGTGCGCAACGAGATCAAGGAGGCCAAGGGGGTTACCCTCACCACCCTGATGCCGGGTCCGGTCGAGACCGAGTTCTTCGACCGTGCCGACATGCTCGACACTTCGGTCGGCGCGGACCGCCATAAGAGCGATCCGGTCGACGTCGCACAGGATGGCTGGGACGCGCTGATGGCCGGCAAAGCGAGCATTGTCTCGGGCTGGAAGAACAAGGTCCAGCAGGCGCTCGCGAACGTCACGCCCGCTGGAGTCCTGGCCGAGCAGCATCGCAAGATGGCCGAGCCTGGCAGCGCATCGCCCGAGGAGCTCGCCAAGGCCGAGCGCGCCGACCATTGATACGGCTGGAAGCGTCGTACCGGACTGCGAGCCGAAGGCCCGCCGCGCTCGACGGATGCGCCAGACAGGAAATTGCAAAATATGGTGTTTGAAGAGGCCGACCAGCGCGGTCGTTATGCCGACAGCCCCTGGGCGATCCCGCTTAAGGGTTGGATCGAGGTTCTTAAGCGGACATGGTCGGAGGCGACCGAGGATTCGATCGGTCTCGTGGCGGCCGGCGTCGCCTTTTACGGCTTCCTCGCGATTGCGCCGCTGCTTGCGGCGACGATACTCGTTTACGGGCTTGTGGCAGAACCGGCCGATGTCGGATCCGATCTGCGCGCGATGTTGACGGTGATGCCGCCCGACGCGGTACGGCTGATCGACGACCTGCTGGTTGCTGCCGTTCACACCTCCGAAGGAAAAGCCGGTTTCGGCCTGCTCGTCGCGCTTGCGATCGCGTTGTACGGCGGCATGAATGGCGCGAATGCGCTCATCACGGCTCTGAATATCGCTTATGAGGAACAGGATCGTCGCGGCTTCGTCCGGGTCAACCTGCTCGCGCTGGGATTGACGGCGGCCGGGGTTGCAGGCCTCGTGGTCGCACTCGGGCTGGCCGCGATGATCTCCCACCTGCGAGCCACCTTGCCTGAGGCCGGGCCGGCTCTGGTGATTGCCGGACGAATTGCCTCGGTGCTGGCGGGCGGCCTTGTCTGCGCCGCCGCGGCCGCGACACTCTACCGCTATGGCCCCGACCGGCGCGATGCGAAGTGGGTGTGGCTCAGCCCCGGATCGATCGCGGCGGCCGCTCTATGGGTGGCGATTTCGCTGGGATTTGGCGTCTACGCGGCGCGCTTCGCGAATTACGGGGCGACCTATGGTTCTGCAAGCGCCATCATCGTCATGCTCACCTGGCTCTACTTGTCAGCCTATATTCTGCTTCTGGGCGCCGAGCTGAACTCCGAGCTTGAGCATCAGACGGTGCGCGATACCACCAGGGGCGCGCCCAAGCCGTTGGGCGAGCGGGGCGCGGTGGTTGCAGACACCGTGGCTGGCATGCCCGGCGGCGCGGCCCAGGAGGTGAACGAGTTCGAAGGGGATAAAGCCACGCCGGCCGCGACCTGAAGCGCCTTTGATCGCAGGCTCCTCTTTGGTCCACTATGAGTGTCACCAGCGCGCCGGGCGGGGCGCCATATGGCGCTCTGGAACGGGGTGATGTCGCATCCCATATCGGGTAGCTATGACAC
This sequence comes from Sphingomonas crocodyli, assembly GCF_004005865.1. Taxonomy (NCBI): domain Bacteria; kingdom Pseudomonadati; phylum Pseudomonadota; class Alphaproteobacteria; order Sphingomonadales; family Sphingomonadaceae; genus Sphingomonas; species Sphingomonas crocodyli. Next base: position 306,181 of record NZ_SACN01000003.1, on the reverse strand, counting down.
CATTCATTCTTGCCTTCGGTGACAGTCTCACCGAGGGGTACGGGCTTGCACCCGACCAGAGTTTTGCCAGCCAGCTGGAGCGATTGCTGCGCGGTCGATATCCGCAGGCCGTCGTCTTCAATGCGGGTTTGTCTGGTGATACCACCGCCAGCGCCCTGGCGAGATTACCGCGGGTGCTGACCACTTTGAAGGCGCACCCGGACCTCGTGATCGTCGAGCTTGGCGCCAACGATCTGCTGCGCGCTATTCCGCTCGAACGCACCCGCGCCAATCTTGACGCCATTCTCAGCGAATTGAAGCGATGCCGGCTACCCGTTCTTCTGGCGCAAATGGACGGCCCGCGTTTTCTCGGGGGCTTTGGCGAGCGATGCTCCGCAATGTATCGCGAGCTCGCGGTCCGTCACAGCACCGCGGTCGCGCCATTCCTGCCTCCGAATGTGCTGGGAAATCCTGCGCTCACGCTGCGCGACCGGGTGCATCCCAACGCGCTGGGAACCGCGTGGATCGCTCAGGCTTTCCTGCCCGCGGTCGAGACGGCGCTTGAGAAAGTTTCACCGCCGGGCCAGCGTGAGCGGCCGCACAGCGTCTTGCGCGTAGCACGCGCTAAATTGGCCCGCGACATCCACCGCCACCAGAGCTACGAATGGTGGGGCGTCGGCACCGGCAGGTCGATCGCGACGATCGACCGCATCGCGCGCGGGGCGTCGGAGTTCCGCACGCGGATATACGTCGGAATAGCTCGCCCGTCCGTCGGCACCTAAGCGTCCCGAAAGGCGCCGGCGGCGGCGGCTTTAGGCTTAGTCGGGCAGGCCGAAATTCTTGGGCTTGCCGAAATCGACCGCCCCGCCCTGCGCGCCCATCCCGCCCTGATGGCTGGCATCGGCGTCATCGGTCGCAGTCGCCATCGCGCGGCGGCGGCGGATCTCGTTGCGCTGGGCTTCGGTGAGGTTGGCGTCGTCGATCCCGTTTTCGGCGGGGCCGCCTGCGGCGGCACCAGCTTCCGACGGACGATTTTCGAATGCGTCATTGGCCATGATCGGTCTCCTTAGCAGTCTGTGCAACGAAGCAGCCGATGCGCCCGTTCCGCCACGACCATCACCACCCTCACCCAGGCGTCCAACCGGGCCCCTCGCAGGGTGGCGAGCGGTTTCCTGCCCCCCCAGGGGAGCCATCGGGCATCAGAGCCGTTGGCGGTTTGCACAAACAGGAGTTCGCATGCGATCCTCTTCAGGCCCTCGCCACATCAACCACGATGACGAGGCGCTCACGAACATCGTCGACCCGCGCGACGCGGCCGAAAGCGTTGGATTGCGCTACGTCAATGACGACGAACCCGGGATCAGGCGTCGCAAGGTCGGGAAGGGATGGAGCTATCGCGATGATAGCGGGACCAGGATCGCCGACAAGGCGGTTATCGCCCGCATCGCCAGCCTGGGCATCCCTCCCGCCTATCGCGACGTGTGGATCTGTGCTGACGAGCAGGGTCATATCCAGGCCACGGGCCGCGACGCGAAGGGTCGCAAACAATATCGCTATCATGCCCGCTTCCGCGAGATACGCGACGGCACGAAATATGAGCATATGCTCGACTTCGCCCGAGCGCTTCCGCGCATTCGCGAAAGGATCAACGCCGATCTTGCCCGACGAGGCCTTCCACGCGAAAAAATTCTGGCGACCGTGGTGCGGTTGCTCGAGACGACGATGATCCGGATCGGCAATGCCGATTATGCGAAGCAAAACAAGAGCTATGGCCTGACAACGCTCAATGACCGGCATGTCCGGATCGATGGCAGTGAACTGCGGTTCCGCTTCAAGGGCAAGAGTGGCAAGCAATGGGATCTGAAGATCTCGGACCGACGCGTCGCGCGGATCGTCAAGCAGAGCCAGGACCTGCCGGGGCAGCATCTTTTTCAATATCTCGACGACGACGGTCAGCGTTGCGAGGTAAGCTCGGGCGACGTCAATCAGTATTTGCGCGAAATCAGCGGTAGCGACATCACGGCGAAGGACTTTCGGACGTGGACAGGCACGGTGCTCGCGGCGCTGGCGCTCGCCGAGTTTGAACGTTTTGACAGCGAGGCGGCCGCCAAGCGCAACGTCCGTGCCGCGATCGAGAGGGTCGCGGCACGCCTGGGCAACACCCCTGCGGTGTGTCGCCGCTGCTATGTTCACCCCGAAGTCATCGACAGCTATCTCGCCGACGGCCTTGTCCTCGAAATCGAGCACGAGATCGAAGGCGAACTTGGCGGCGACGTCAGCCGCTTGCGCCCCGAAGAAGCGCTTGTCCTGGCCTTCCTGCAGCGCCGCCTCGAGGAACGATCCCGATTATAATGTCGCGCCCCGCTTCAGTGCGCAGGGGCGACACGCGAAGCACTCTCGCGAAGCCTGTGCTTGAGCAGCCGCGCGCCGGCTGCGCCCGCCAGCACCGCCATAACCAGGGTCGCGCGCGGTCGCCTCCGGGCAAAGGCGAGCCCCCCCTCGAAAAGATCATAGCTGTCGGCGGCACGCAGATTTTCTGCAGCGTCCCGTATCCGGCTGACGCCCCGGTCGATCCCGTCCGCTATCCAGTCTTGGCGGCCTTCGAAGCGTCGTCCCGAACGGCGCACTTCGGCGGCGATGTCCACCACCGCGTCGATCAGCCGGTCCTTGCGCATGGTGATATAATGGTCGGCGGCAGCGAAGAGTAGTCCGGTGACCGAAGCGCTCAGACTTTGTGGCCGCGACTGGCTCGAACCATTTGCGGCACTAGGCCGGGGCCTGGCGCTGACGGAATCTTCGGAGCCCTGTTCGCTGGAAGTCTGCACGTTCATCTCCAAGACTGGTCTATCGACATCCAAACAGAGAACGCCTTGGCTCGGTTCCCCCGGCGGCGCCATCGCGATCCAGCGATCCGCGACAGTTGGCAGGCCCAAAGTCGCGACGCGCACGGGCGTCCGGGGGACTTTTTTGAACGGAGGAGCAACTATTTACACCGGCGAAGACGGATCACCGTGCCAAACTAATCTGCGTAAGTGCCTCCCCGTCCAGCTTTGTCCAATCATCCTCTCCAGCCACGGAGAGCTGGATGCAGCCACCCCTTCATCGTCTCAACGAATTTGTCCCCGCCAGCCCCCTCGCCGCCGACCTGTTCACAAGCTGGCTTTCCCACCGCAAAGTGTTTCGCCGGCATCAGAATATCCGCCGCGAGGGCGACCCGGTTTCCAGCGTGTTCTTTTTGGTCAAAGGGTGGGTCACATCATCGGTGATGATGCGCGACGGGCGGCGCCAGATCGTCAAGGTGCACCTGCCGGGCGACATGCTCGGCTTTCCAAGCCTCGCCCTCGAGCATGCGGGCGAAGGCCTTGAAGCGCTCACCGGGGTCGAACTTTGTTCGATCCCGCTGGCGGAAATTGGCCGCCTGTTCGAAGAGCTTCCCAGTGTCGCGGCGGCTCTGTTTCTCAGCACGCAGAAGGAGCGGATCGCGCTCATGCAGGAACTGACCTGGATCGGAAGCACGCATGCGCTGGGGCGAGTGGCCGGCTTCCTGCTTGATCTGCACGAACGACTGGATGCGGCAGGGCTGGTCGAGGATGGCGGTTTCGATTTCCCTCTAACCCAGGCCCATCTTGGTGAGCTGCTCGGGCTGACGGGTATCCACGTCAACCGGACGCTGAAACGGCTCGACGCGACAGGTTGCATCGAGCGCACGCGGCGGCGGCTTCGGCTCATTGACCTCAATGGTTTGCGTGGTCTCGCGCCCAATCACGCCCCGCGATATGCGGGGATCGAGGCCTGGGACCGGCTCGGCCGTCCGGGCGCCGGGGCAGCTAGGCCCGCGCTGCGCGAAAGGGCACTTTAGGCGGTCGAGCGACCGCACTGATCGCATGGCATTTCGCGACAGGCACTGGCCTGCCGCAGCGCGATTCAAATATAGGAAAAAAGCAGGATCAGCGCGGTGATCGCCAGGCTCCCCGCCACCGCCAGAACGGCGACCCTTTCGGCACGCATCGTCCGCAGCCGGACCCGCATACCCCACGGCGTATGTTCGTTCATGTCATCCCCCCGCATGGAGGACGGCTAGCAGATGGCGACAACGATTGCGCCGGAAAAATATTGTGCGGTCATGTGCGAGTTTGAGGTCGTGGCGAACGTCAGCCAACCATCGCCCTGAGCCTGCCCGCATCGTCTGGGGCAGCCGCGTCGATATCATTGTTGAAGAAAGCCCACACCGGACGTGCCGATGCCTGCCCGATCATCCAGTCGGCCCAGCTGCGCAGTGTCGAGGCGGCGTATCGCCCTTGGTACTTTCCTGTAGCACCGTGAAATCGAACATAGGCGGCGTTGCCACAGGCCCAGCGCGGCGATGCCCGGTCAGGGAAATCGTGCGCCACGAAGCCTGCTCCGAAGCCGTCGAGCAGAGCAAGAACCGCGTCCGAATACCAGGTCGGATCGCGAAACTCGAAAACGTGGACGAGATCGCGCGGCAAGAGCCGGAGAAAGGCTTCGAGCCGGGCAAGATCGAGTTTGAGTGTTGGCGGAAGTTGATAGAGCACCGGACCGAGCCTGTCCCGCAAATGACGTGTCGGTGACATCATCCGCGCGATCGGCTCGACGCAATCTTTGAGTTTTTTCGACTGGGTAAGATAGCGGTTCGCTTTGACAGCGCAGCAAAAGCCTTCCGGAGCCTGATGCCGCCATCGCTCGAAGAGTTCGGGACTGGGGAGCCGGTAGAAACTGGCGTTGATCTCCACGGCATCAAAATGCCGCGCATAAAAGGCGAACCAATATCGCCGGGCCAGATCGGGCGGATAGAAATGCCCCTTCCAGTGCTGATAGTTCCATCCGGAACAGCCGACGCGGACGTTTGCTTAGGCCATGATACTGCTCCGATTTCGACACGACCGGGCCATTGGGGAATGTCCACGCGCGCTGTGAGCTCGCGGATGTGGTCAGCGATCAAACGCCCGAAGGGGCGCTCCACGGCAATCCAGCTGACTTAGGTTAGGATGTTTTTGCCGCCGCGGGCTTGCCTGGATGGCCGGTCAGGCGTTTGAGGGGAGCTAGGACAGCCCGACCCGATCGAGCAGACGTGCTGCCCACAAGTAAGGGATGTTCTCGCACACTGGCGCGTGAGCACGTGGCGGACCTGATTATGCGTGACCCGCGCCCGGAGATCGCAATCTAATGCAATCGGTCTGCTATCCGAGCAGATAGTGCCGACCGATCACGGACAAATATAATGGACGAAGAACATAGCTATTATTATCACCGCGCCGAACAGGAACTCGAACTCGCGCAACGGGCTGCCGGCCCGGAGGCTACCAAGGTCCATTATGTTCTGGCGGGATATTATCTCAACCTCGCTTTCGGGTCATCCGCGACGGCGCCAGCACCTGATGACGCCGTACGCGGCTTTGTTGCCCGAGCGTCTGGCACCGACGATCGTTGACTTTTCACCGGCCGGTGCCGACGTCGGCAAAGTGCCTTACCCGGATCGAAGCCCAGCGCGCCGCGTCTCGCGGGCCAGATTCGGGCTGATATTGGTCAGCTCGGCAGGTAAAGCGTGAGCCGACCGCCCCTCGTCGAACGTGCCTTTCAGCTGGCCAATGGCGGCGGGCACCCCGACTGGCGAACGATCGAGCACCAACTCATCCGCGAGGGCTATGCCGGTGTAGCTTTCGAACTTAACAGTCCGCTCTTGCGCAAGCAGCTCAACCGTCGTTGCGCTGCCGCCCGCGAATAGTGAGCCGTCGCGGTCGGCGCAGGATCTCGCGGGCAGTCGAGCATCGGCAGATCAAGGTCGGGGATATAGAAGTCAGGCGCGAAACAGCGGGACCAGTCGTTTCGAAGCCGCTATGTTTGTCACCATCGGGCGATCATGGACGCTAAATTGGACGGCCGACCGTTCGCAAAGCGTCCAAATGGGTTTGCACGCAGGTGCATAACGGTGTGGTACGGCTTTCCGATGGTGGGAGCGAAAGGCGGAGCGCGCGCGCCGCAGCCATTGCGAACCAGCGATGCGCCGGGCCGGCTTGGCGACCCGGCGCATCCGCCATTGCAGGACATGTGGCAGCGACACGAGACCGCTGCCTTGCCTCAATCAGCCTTCTTGATATCGACGGTCGGGACTTCGACGTCGGCCTTCGTCGTTCCGACTTCGACCTTCGGAACCGTCACATCGGTCTTCTTGGTACCGACATCG